>NZ_JBFARO010000021.1:0-106135 GCF_040677125.1 Actinomadura sp. NPDC049382 | reverse complement strand
CCAGCTTGTCGCGCCCGCGCAGGAACGAGAGCTCCAGCAGGACCGACAGTCCGGCCCGCGCCGGGGCGCTCTCGTCCACGGCCGTCCCGCCCATCACTTCCCGCCCTGGAGGATCTTCTGGCACTCCTGCTGCGCGGCCTCGAAGTCGGGGTCCTCGCCGACCTTCGCGTCGATCCGGATGCCGCGCTGGCCCGGCTTCGGGTCGGGGAACGCCTCAACGCCGTGCTGCCGCATGCATTCGGCGTGCTTGCGCGCCCGCTCCTGCATCTGCGGGTCGGGGGCGCCGGTGGCGTTCGCCTGCGGGTTGTACTGCCGGCACGCCTCCATCGCCTTGTCGACGGTCTCCTTGTTGCCCTTGACCTTGAGCTGGACGCCCTTGCCGGGCTGGGGGTCGTCCATGTCCACGCCGTGCTCGCGCATGCACTGGGCGAACTTCACGCCCAGCTCGTCCAGGTTCGGCTTGGCGCCGCCGCCCGCCGGGCCCTCCTGCTTCGCGCCGCCCGCCGACGCCACGCCGGTGTCGCCGCCGCCGTCCGAGCCGCATCCGGTCAGCGCCAGCGCCAGCGCGAGCGGCAGCGCCGCCAGGATCCGCAGTCGCATGTCTCCTCCTCGTCCGCCGGCCGGAGCCGTTCCGGCCGATGCCGAGCGATGCAACCCGGCCGGACGTTTCCCCCGCGTTTCCGCGTCCGCGGAGCCGGCGGCTAACGGCGACGAAACACGCCGTCGGGCAGCATCACCCCTCGGAGGAGGAGCGATGAGAGTTCTGGTGGTGGAGGACGAGCGGCTGCTCGCGGACGCGATCGCCGAGTGGCTGCGGGACGACGCGCACGCCGTCGACCTCGCCTACGACGGCGCGGCGGCGCTGGAGCGCACCGGCGTCAACGACTACGACGTGATCGTCCTGGACCGCGACCTGCCGCTCGTCCACGGCGACGAGGTGTGCCGGGAGGTCGTGCGGGCCGGGGCGGCGGCGCGGATCCTGATGCTGACCGCCGCCGCCGAGGTCACCGACCGGGTCGGCGGCCTCGGGCTCGGCGCCGACGACTACCTCACCAAGCCGTTCGCGTTCCCGGAGCTCGCCGCCCGCGTGCACGCGCTCGGCCGCCGGTCCCGGCCGGCCGCGCCGCCGACGCTGCACCGCGCCGGGATCACCCTGGACCCGGCGCGCCGCGAGGTGTTCCGCGACGGCCGGTACGTGCCGCTCGCCCGCAAGGAGTTCGCCGTCCTCGCCGAACTGCTGCGCGCGGACGGCGCCGTCGTCTCCGCCGAGCAGCTCCTGGAGAAGGCGTGGGACGAGCACGCCGACCCGTTCACCGGCGCCGTCCGGCTGACCGTCCTCAAGCTGCGCCGCAAGCTCGCCGACCCGCCCGTGGTCGAGACCGTCAAGGGAGCGGGGTACCGGATCCCATGAAGCTGTCGCTGCGCGCCCGGCTCACCCTCACCTACTGCGGCCTGTTCCTCGTCGCCGGGGTCGTCCTGCTCGGGGTGACCTACGCCCTGTTCAACCAGCAGCTGTCCCGTTCGGGCACGAAGGTCCTCGCGACCCGGCTGGCCCCGGCGCCGGGCACCACGCCCGCTCCGGAGCGGCGCGTCCCGGAGGAGCAGCTGCTGGCCGACACCGAGGGCTGGATGAAGAAGCAGCGGGCCGAGCTGCGCGACGCCGCCATCACGTCGCTGGTGACGCAGGGGTCGATCGCGCTGCTCGTCGTCGGCGGGGCGGCGGCGGGTCTCGGCTGGCTCATCGCGGGCCAGGTGCTGTCCCCGCTGCACCGCGTCACCGAGACCGCCCGGCGGATCGCCGGCTCGCCCGCCGCCGACCGGGGCCTGCACGAGCGCATCGCCCTCACCGGCCCCCGCGACGAGGTGAAGGAGCTCGCCGACACCTTCGACACGATGGTGGAGCGGCTCGACCGGTCCTTCGACGGCCAGCGCCGCTTCGTCGCCAACGCCTCGCACGAGCTGCGCACGCCTCTCACGCTGGGCCGCGCCCTGGTCGAGGTCGCGATGCACCGCGCGTCGGCGTCCCCGGACGTCCGGCAGCTCGGCGAGACCCTGCTGCAGATCAACGCGCGGCACGAGCGGCTCATCGGCGGCCTGCTGCTGCTCGCCCGCTCCGAGAACGAGATCACCCACCGCGCGCCCGTCGACCTGGCGGACGTCGTCGCCCACGTCGCGTCCCAGACCGCGCCCGAGGCCAAGGAGACCGGCATCGCCGTCGAGACCGACGCCGCCGAGGCCATGACGTCGGGCGACGCCCTCCTCCTCGAACGCGTCGTGCAGAACCTCCTGGAGAACGGCCTGCGCCACAACACCGAGGGCGGCTGGGTCAGCGTCGCCTGCCGCACCGAGGACGGCCGCGCCGTCCTGGAGGTCGCCAACTCGGGCCCGTCCGTCCCGCCCTACGAGATCCCGGCGCTGTTCGAGCCGTTCCGGCGCCTGGACGGCGACCGCGTCGTCACCGCGAAGGGCGCCGGGCTGGGGCTCTCGATCGTCCAGTCGATCGTCCGGGCGCACGGCGGGACGGTCAGCGCCGTCCCCCGCGCCCAGGGCGGCCTGGCCATCACGGTCGCCCTGCCCGGCGGCTAACCGCGCGGGATCAGCGCGTCCACGAACGCGTTGCGGAACTTCCCGCCGGGGTCCAGCTCGCCCGCCAGCGCGGCGAAATCGGCGGCGCGGTCGTAGCGGGCGGCGACCTCCCCGGCGGGCGTGGTGCTGAGCTTGCCCCAGTGCGGCCGGGCCCCCAGCGGGACGAGCCGTTCCTGCAGCGCGGCGACCGCGGGCAGCACCCCGGCGGGGTCGTCGTGCCAGGTGAAGTGGAAGGTCACCGAGTCCCTGCCGTACGCCGGGCTCAGCCACAGGTCGTCGCCGCGGACGGTGCGGATCTCGGAGATGTGCAGCACCGGCGTCAGGACGCCGGCGAGCCCGCGCACCTCCGCGATCGCCGCGCCCGCCGCCTCCCTGGGCAGGAACCACTCCGATTGCAGCTCCCGTCCGGCGCTCGGCGTCAGCTCGGGCGGGAAATGGGGCAGCCGCTCGTGCCACGGGCCCGGCTCCCCCCAGCTGGACGGTGCAGGCCGCCGGGTCCATGCCCGGCACCGGGTGGACCGCCGCACTCGCCGCGCGCCCGCCGCCCCACACCGGCTCCGGCGCGCCCGCGCGGCATTTGAGCCACACCGTGGCCTCGCCGCTGCGCCACCCTGTGAACGCGCTGACGCTGTAGGCGGCGCCGAAGACCTCGTCGAACCGGGCGGCCAGGTCGTCCAGCGTGACGCCGAGCCGGACGTTCTGCGCGACCTCGAACGCGGGCTCGACCTCCAGCATCAGCCGCGTGACGACGCCCAGCGCGCCGAGCGCGACGACCGCGCCGGGGAAGCCGGCGTCGGCGTCCCGCCGCAGCTCGCGCAGGTCGCCGTCCGGGCCGACGAGTTCGAGCGCGGTCACGGACGCGGACAGGCAGCGCAGGCCGTCCCCCGACCCGTGCGTGCCGGTCGCACAGGACCCGGCGACCGAGATGTGCGGCAGCGACGCCATGTTCGGCAGGGCGAAACCCTTGCGGTGCAGCTCTACCGCGACGTCCGCGTACCGCATCCCGGCCGCGACCGTCACGGTCGACCGGGCGGTGTCGATCTCCACCTGCGCCGGCAGCCCGTCGAGCCGGACGAGGTCGCCGGTGGTGTCGGCGACCAGGCTGAACGAATGCCCGCTGCCGAGCGCCCGGACCCGCCGCGCGTCCGCCACGACGCGGCGCAACGCGTCCACGGACTCCGGCCGGTGCACCTGCGCGGCGCCGTAGCCGACGTTCCCGGCCCAATTCCTGAGGCGCGCACCTCCGCGTTGATCCACAACGGCACCGTACTTCCGGCGTAGCCCTTCCCATAATGGCCACTTGTGTATTTGTCCATATTTTCCGAACGATTCGCACGTTACGGTGAAAACCAGGTCGATCTAACCGCGGAGGGCCGGCATGACGACCTTGTTCGGCGAGGCGAACGCCAAGGGCGACCTGGTCTCCGGTGACAAGCACGTCCACATGGCGCCGCCCCCCGAAGCCGAGGGCCCGCCCCGGCAGCTCCCGCTGGACGTGCCGGGGTTCACCGGGCGGCGGGACGTCCTCGACCGGCTCAACGCCCTCATCGAACCGCCGGGGCAGTCCCCCGTGATCATCGCGCTGACCGGCATGCCGGGCATCGGGAAGACCGCCCTGGCCGTGCACTGGGCGCACCTGGTGTCGGAGCACTTCCCCGACGGGCAGCTCTTCATCGACCTGCGCGGCTACGCGCGGCGGGGCCCGGTCGCCCCCCGCGAGGCCCTCGGCCAGGCGCTGCGCACGCTGCGCGTCCCGTCCAGCCGGCTGCCCGTCGAGGAGGACGAGCTCGCCGCCCTCTACCGGTCCCGGCTCGCCGGGAAGCGGGCGCTGATCGTGCTGGACGACGCCGCGTCCGCCCAGCAGGTGTACCCGCTGCTGCCGGGCACGTCGTCGTGCGTGGTGGTCGTCACGGCCCGGCGGCGGCTCACCGCGCTGGTCGCGCGCTGCGGCGCCCGGGCGACCGCGCTCGACCTGCTGTCCCCGGCGGAGGCGCGCGACCTCGTCGGCGAGGTCGCCGGGCGGGAGCGGACCCGGCGCGAGCCCGGCGCCACCGCCGAGCTGGTGCGGATGTGCGCGCGGCTCCCGCTGGCGCTGCGGGTCGCCGCCGCGAACCTCGCCACCCGCCCGCACCAGTCGGTGGCCGACACCGTGGACGCGCTCGCGGAGGGCGACCGGCTCGCCAAGCTCGCGGCGGGCGAGGACCCGGACGAGGCCGTCGAGGCCGCGTTCGACCTGTCCTACCGCGGCCTCGCCCCGGACCGGCGTCGCGCGTTCCGGCTCCTCGGGCTCGTCGAGGGGCCGAACGTCGCGGCCGGGGCCGTCGGCGCGCTGCTCGGCACGACGCCGGAGGCCGCCCGGCGCCTGCTCGACGAGCTGGAGACGGCCGGGCTCGTCCAGGCGATCGGCGGCGGCCGCCACCACCTGCACGAACTGCTCCGCGAGTACGCGCGGGACCGGGCGCTCCAGGAGGACCCGCCCGTCGTCCGCACCGCCGCCATCCGGCGGTTCGCGATGTGGTACCTCACCACGGCCCAGCAGGCGGGGCGGTTCCTCGACCGGTACCGCCGGACGATCCGCCAGGAGCTGACCGCGCCGCCGGTGAACCCCGACCCCGCCGAGCGGGCCCGCCACCTCGAATGGTTCGCCGCCGAGCAGCAGAACCTCACCGAGCTGACCCGGCAGGTCGCGCGCCTGCACTGGGACCAGCTCACCTGGGAGCTCGCCGACGCCGTCTACGACTTCTTCGAGCTGCGCCGCTACTGCCACGAGAACCTGGCGGTCCACCGGGCCGGGCTGGAGGCGGCGCAGCGCGGGGCCGACCCGCTCGCCCGCTTCTTCATGCACCACCACATCTCCGTCCTCTACCGGGAACTGGGCCAGACCCAGGAGGCGCTGCTCGAAGCGGCGCCCGCGCTGCAGCTGAGCGTCCAGTTGCAGGACCGGTACGGGGAGGCGGCCGTCCTGGACAACATGGCCCGGACGCACCTGCAGCTCAGCGACTACCGGATGGCCCTGGACCTCGGCAAGCAGGCGCTCGCCATGCGCCGGGAGATCAGCGACCGGCACGCCGAGGCGACCACGCTGGACACCCTCGCGCGCGGCTACCAGGGCCTCAGCGAGTACGACCGGGCGTACGAGTGCGCCGCCGACGCGCTGGAGATCCGCAAGGAGATCGGGGACCTGCGCGGCGAGGCCGAGACCCTCGACAACATGGCCCGCATCTACTACGGCTGGGGCCGGATCCGCGAGTCCCAGGCCGCCACCGAGCAGGCCCTCCGGATCCGCCGCGAGATCGGGGACCGGCACGGCGAGGGCGAGACGCTCGCCTTCCTCGGCTACCTCTACATGCGGATCGGCCGCCACCTCCAGGCCCGCGCCCACGCCGAGGAGGCGCTGAAGATCCGCCGCACGATCACCGACCGGCAGGGCGAGGGGCACGCCCTGGTGTACCTCTCCACGATCAGGCGGCGGCTCGGCTGGCACGAGAAGGCCGTCGAGGCGGGCCTGGAGGCGCTCGACATCCTGCAGGAGCTGCGCGACCGGCACGGCGAGGCGGAGGCGCTCGACAGCCTCAGCCGCTGCTACCGGCGGATGGGCATGTACACGGAGGCCAGGGAGGACGCGAACCGCTCGCTCGCGATCCGCCGCGAGATCGGCGACCGGCACGGCGAGGCCAACACCCTGAACGCGCTCGGCCTGATCGAGCTGAACGCCGGGCGCCTCGGCCGGGCCCGGAACGCGGCGAAGCGCTCGCTGCGGCTGTGCCACACGATCGACGACAAGCGCGGCATCGCCGGCTCCCTCGACCTGCTCAGCAAGGTGTACCTGCGGATGGGGATCGCCGGGAAGGCGCTGCGCACGGCCGAGAAGTGCCTGAGCCTGGAGAACGACCTCGGCCACAGCTACGGCAAGGTCGTCACGCTGCGCAACGTCGGCGAGATCCTGCTGCGGCTGGACCGCCCCGCCGACGCCCTCGTCCGGGTCCGCCTGGCCCGCGACCTCGCGGCGCAGATCGGCGTCCAGCACGAGGAGATCAAGGCGCTCCGCCTGCTCGCCGACATCCACCGGGCCGCCGGCGACCCGGCCGCCGCCGCCACCGAGGCCGAGGCCGACGCCCTCGACCGCCAGCTCAGCCACCTCCTCGGCGACCCCTGACCCGCCCGCCGCCCCGCCGGCTCACCCAAAACCCCTTCCCGACTGGTTGTGGATTTTCTATTCATGAGTTTCGGTCGCTCTTCTGTGGTGCAATTTGCTGCTGAGGCCTGAGTGGGGCCTGTTGTCGCACCCGGGGACGTGCCTTGCTCCCGAATGACCGTTTTCTCACTTGCCGTGGGATTCTCTGGCGGTATTACGGCCACCGCCGCCCGCTGTTCCTGGGCGCCCCGCGCCGCCACTACAGCCTGCACTACCTGTACCGGCACGTTGACCGGACGTACCTGATCTCCCAGGTGCGCAGGGAGCGGGGACGGGTTCCTTTCGAGTGGCAATTCGCAATTATGCGGGCACTCGCCGATACGGCGGCGAGTTCCGTGGTGCGCTCCCCGGTCGAGACCCGGAAGGGCCATTCCTGCGTGGCGGGTCCACGCCACCGCTGGTTCGTCCGCTCCCATACCGAGCACGACCCGGCTCCCGACTGGCTGGCGGTCCCCCTGGTCAGGGACGCCGCGCGCAAGCTCGCCCTGGTGCACCGGAGCGCCGGCGCCGTCGACCAGGCGTCCCTGGACACCGGGCGCACCCGGCTCCACGTCTACGACTGGCCGATGCGCCGGGTCCTCCGGCAGGCCGGCCCGCTGGTCGACGACATGGTGGCGCGGGGGCGCCCGCCGGCCCACATCGAGGCCGTCACGGCCGGGCTGGCCCGGTTGAGCGCCGAGCGGGTCGGGCTCTACCTCGGGCCCAGGGGGCTCACCCACCACGATCTGCGGACCGAGAACCTCCTCGTGCGGGACGGCCGGGTCGTCGAGATCGTCGACTGGGACCGGGCGCACTGGGACGTCCAGTGGTACGACGTCGCGCTCGCCGGGCTGCACCTGGCGCACCTGGGCGCGGACCGGCCGCGCTGGGACCTCGCGGACGCCTTCGTCGCCGCCTACCGGGACGAGACCGAGCACGAGCTCACGGACGAGGCGCTGGCGTGGCTGTTCCGGTTCACGGCGGTGCGGAACCTCGCGGTCTCGCGGTCGCCGGCGAAGTGGGCGCGGCTGCTGCGCGGCGTCGAGGAGCGCTGGCAGAACGGGCCGTCAGCGCTCGTGGACGGTCTTGTCGCCGAGGACCATGTCGCCGTGGACCTCGACGTGGTGGAAGACGGTGGTTCCCTGGGGGCCGTCGGGGTCCGGTGAGCGCTGGGGCGGCGGGGCCGGGCGCGCGGCTGGGCGCGAGGTGGTGCCCGCCAGGTACATCCAGGCTTCGGTGGTGGTCTCCTTCACGGTGACCGTCACGGGTTCGAAGGCGCGCGGGTCGAGCGCGCCGTGCAGGTGGGCGACGAAGGCGTCGTAGACGAACGACGAGACGATGAAGCCCAGGTCGGCGCCCGTCTCGGCGAGGGCGGTCTTGAGGGCGGGCGCCTCCATGAGGCGGGCGGTCTGGATGATGGCCTGGCCGTTCAGGCCCTCGGCGTCGGGCGTGACGGGGCCGACGTGCAGGGCGACGCGGAGCTGGACGCGGACGGCGGGGCTCGCGCGGTGGTTGTGGCGGCGGAGCGCGACGGCCAGGTGGCCGGCGAGCGGGTCGATGAGCGAGGCGGTCGGGACGGCCGGGGAGACGATCACCAGGGCGCCGTCGCCGCGGTCCTCGCGGTAGGTGTCGGCGGCGGGGACGTCGGACACCTCCAGCGCGGCCAGCAGCACCCCGTAGGTGACGTCGCGGACGACGCGGCGGTCGTCGTCGTCGCGGGACGGGTCGCCGAAGCCCGCGACGTCGCAGAAGAGCACGGAGCAGTTGAGCCCCGACCAGGTCGCGAGCGCGCGGTCGGGCGCGCGGTCGAGTGGTGCGTCCACGCACCCCAGTGAACGCCGCCGGCGGCGGGGCGTCCAGGTCGTCCGGCACAGAGCGGCGGGTATTGCGGCGTGTTATGGCCTGCTGGCATTTCCGCGCGTTCGGGGTGCGGTGCGACTTTTGTGGAGTTCCTCGGTCCCTCGCGCGGGGATTTCCGGCCGGAGTTTCCCCCGGCACCGGCACGGAGTCGCGCGGGGGGCGCGGCCCACGCCGGGAGAAATGGCGGAAGCATGAGAACGCGTACCCGACCCGCCCGGGCACGCCGGTGGCTCGCGGCCGGTGCCGCGGGGGTGGCGGCGGCCACCTTCGCGGCGCCGGCCGTGGCGGCTTCGGCGCAGGACCTGCCGATCACGCAGCAGGTGCAGCAGCAGAACCAGTGGTGCTGGGTCGCCAGCGGGCTGACCATCGCCCAGTTCTTCGGAAAGGGGAACGTCAGCCAGAACGACTTCTGCAACCTCGGGCGCGGCTACCCGCGCGGGAGCTACTGCCCGAACCAGGCCGGCTACCTGGAGTACGACCAGCGCGCGTTCCAGGCGCTCGGGCTCTCCCCGGGGCAGGTCTCCGGGCCGCTGTCGCTCTCGTCGGTGCAGGCCGAGATCAACGGGCGGCGCCCGATCCTGACCGGCATCTACTGGACGGCCGGCGGCGGCCACGCCCAGGTCATCTACGGCTACTCCGGACAGACGGTCTCCTACGGCGACCCGTGGCCGTCCAGCCCCCGCTACGGGGAGATGTCCTACAGCAGCTACGTCAGCAACTACCAGTTCCGATGGGGCCAGGCCCTGTCCAGGATCGGGGGTTGAGATGCGCGGCAGTATGAAGATCGCGGCCGGCGCGGTGATCGGCGGCACGGTGATCGCCGGCACGGTGCTGATGGGCGGGAGCGCGGCGCTGGCCGCCGGGCCGCCGTCGGACGAGGCCGCCGCGGCGAAGGCGGCGCAGGCTCCCGCGGCGCAGCAGCGGCTCGCGGAGTTCTTCGTCCACCTGGACCAGCACCAGCGGGGTCAGCTGACGAACCAGGCCGTGACGAAGGCGCAGGCCCAGGCGAAGGCGCCGCGGCTCCAGGGAGCGGCGCAGAAGGTCTACTCGCTGAACCCGGCGTTCGTGAAGGGTGAGAGCGCCCCGGTCGCGACGTTCGCCTACATGGCGGTCGGCGCGGCGTCGGCGAGCGGGCAGCACGCGACGGTGTGGCTGACCGGGTCCGGCGCGAGCTGGCAGGTCATGAACATCATCTCGGGGTCGGACGAGGCGGCCTACCCGGCGCGGGCGGACGGCGGCACGGTGTTCACCGAGCCGCAGATCCACGCCTGGTACCGGCTGAAGGACGGCCGGGTCACCGCCCTCAACGACACCGCCAGGACGTCGGTCGGGAAGGCCGGCGTGACGGTGGCCGCGTACCAGCGGCTCGTGCACGGCCGGTACGCCGACAAGCTCCCCGGGACGGCCTACCAGCGGTCCGGGAAGCTCGGCGGCTACTCGCCGGCGACCGGCGTCCGCGGGCCGGTGCCGGATCGGGGCCCGGCGCCGGCCCTCCTGGCGCTCGGCGCGGGCGGGGCCGTGACCGCCGCGGGCATCGCGGTGGCGCGGCGGCGCAGGGGCAGCTACTAGCGGCTCGGCGCGCGGGTCCCGGAGGCCGGTCCCCCTCCCGGGACCCGCGCGGCGAGCAGTGCCGGGTGCGCTTCGGGGTGCTCGTCCCACCATTCGCGGTAGATCCGCTGGGCCTGGACGAGGCCCAGGTAGACGCCGGTGAATGCTGCGCGCAGCCGCTCCGCCGCCGGTTCGGCCTCGGGGCGCCACATCAGCACCACGCGCTGCGCGAGCGGGTCGCCGGCGATGCGGTGGAACGCGATCCCGTCGCGGGAGGCCGCGGTCGGCTGGTAGAGGCCGACGGCGCGCCCGGACCGGATCAGCGACGCCGAGATCTGCCAGTCGCTCGACCAGTACCGCACCCGCGGGGTGAACCCGGCCTCCGCGCACACGGCGCGGAAGTGGGCGGGCCACGGGCCGTCGTCGAGCGGGTCGTCCAGCCAGTCCCGGTCGGCGAGGTCGGCGAGGTCGACGGCCGGTCTGTCGGCGAGCGGGCCTGCGGCGGCCATCCCGACGAGCAGCGGCTCGCGCTCCACCAGGACGAGCCGCCGCAGCCCGTCGCGCGGGCGCGGGTCGTGGCCGGCCGGCTCCTGGAACAGCCCGATGTCGAGGGCGCCGGAGCCGAGCAGGGCGAGGATGCGGCCGCCGCCCGGGTCGACCCGCAGTTGCAGGCGCGCCTCCGGATGCAGCGCGTCGAGGTGCTCGCCGAGCCCGGTCAGCGCCGGGCACGCCTGGATCCCGATCCGCAGCAGCGGCGGCGCGGCGGGGAGCCGGTGCGCGAGCGCCGCGTTGAGGTCGTCGATGCCGGCGAGCGCGGCGCGGGCGCGGGTGGCGACCTCCGCCCCGACGGGCGTCGGCGTGACGCCCTCCGGCGAGCGGACGAACAGCTGCACGCCGAGGTGGCCCTCGACGCGGCGGAGCATCGTGCTGACGGCGGGCTGGGTGAGGCCGAGCCGCGCGGCGGCCTTGCTGATGCTGCCGGTGGCGGCGATCGCCTCGATCATCCGCAGATGGTGGGGGCCGAGGTCCACGGGCGCTCCTGACCTGTCGTCGCCCCGTGCCGCTGGTTCTCCGCCGCATGCTAGCGCCGGTCCGGCGACGGCGGAATGGCAATCCGTGCCCGACCGGCTCAGCTCGGCCCCGCGTCGCGGCGCAGGTCGCGCGGGCTGACGCCGAAGCGGCGGCGGAACGCGTGGCTGAGCGCGCTCGCGGAGGAGAAGCCGCTCGCGTGCGCGAGGTCGGTGATCGTGACGTTCCGGTAGAGCGGATCGCGCAGCCGGTCCCGGACGAGCCGGAGCCGCTCCTCGCGGATCAGCTCGCGCGGCGTCGTCCCGGCCCGCTGCAGCGCGAGCTGGATCTGCCGCAGCGACCAGCCGAGGTCCTGCGCCATCGCGGTGCCGGTGAGGCCGGGGTCGGCGGCGTGCTCGCGGACGTGCCGGCGCACCACCGCCTCCACCTCCGCGAGGTGGCCCGACGCGGGCGGCCGGGCGCGTCCCGCGACGAGCAGGCACAGCAGCTCGGTGATCCGGTCGCAGGCGGCGTCGAACTGCGGCTCGGACAGGCTGTCGCGCTCCTCCCCGACGGCCCGCACCATGTCGGCGACGACGCGGCCGAGCCCGGCGGTCAGGTCGATGCCGGTCACCGGCAGCGCCGGGACGTTGGGCCGCCCGGCCATCTCGCGCGCCGGGATCGTCAGCACGAGCGCGCGGCCGGGCCGCCGCCGGTCGACCCGCAGCGGCGCGGCCGGCGGGACGAGCCCGCCCGTGCCGGGGCGCAGCCGCGCCTCGCGGGCGCCGTCGAGCATGAGCAGCTCGCCGTGCAGCGGCAGCAGGAACCGGTAGCCCTCGGCGCCGGGATCGGGGCGGCCCTCCTCGTACAGGACGAGCCGGTAGGCGTCGCGCCGGACCGGCCCGCCGAGGAGGTCGTCCACCCGCAGGCCCTTTCCGCCGGTCCGCACCGCGCCGGACCTGGTCCGGAGCGGTGATCGCTTGCGCGCCCGAGCGTAGTACGCGCGATGCCACCGATTCACCTGATTCCAGCGGAAAGTAACGCGATTCAGACTGTCGGTGATCTTGCCGTGCGCCCGGCGGCAGGTTCCTTGCGCGCGGGCACAAGCACGCGCCCCCGAACCGCCCTACGGTGCCGAACCTGTGGCGTGTTCCGCGCCACTCCCCCCACCTCCGGCCCCGCGGCCGGTCCACCTCGCCCGAAAACCCCTCTGCACCGAGGATCTGATGGAGCAATTCCTCCTGGCGGCGGCGTTCGTCCTCGTGGCGGGCGCCGGCATCGCCGCCGCCGCCCTGCTGGCACGCCAGCGGCGGGCGACCGCCGACCTGCGCGAGCAGAACTCCGTGCTCGCCCACGGCCTGGACCTGCGGGAGCGCGAGCTGCGGCACCTCGCCGAGGTCCGGCTGCCCGAGCTCATGGAGTCACTGACCAACCCGGGCGTGCGCGTCACCGGACCGCTGCACGACCTCGACCGCGAGGCCCCCGCGTACGGCCAGGCGATGCGCACCGTCGTGGACCTGTTCTCCGGCGCCACCGCGGGCGTCCGGGAGCGCGCCGACCGGTCGGCGAAGTCGACGCTGCGCGCGATGATGCGCGCCGTGCAGAGCCTCGCGAACGAGCAGCAGCTCGCCATCTCGCACATGCAGGAGCGCCACGACGACCCCGACGTGCTGGAGGGCCTGCTCCGCATCGACCACATGAACGCCCAGCTCGGACGGCGCGCGCAGGCCACCGCCGTGCTGTGCGGGTCGTGGCCGGGGCAGCAGCGGTCGGCGTCCTCGCTGACCGACGTGGTGCGCGGCGCCACCTCCCGCATCCGCGACTACCTGCGCGTCAACCTGGAGGGGTCGCTGAACGCCGCCGTGACGAGCCGCGCCGTCGAGCCGATCGTGCTGACCCTCGCCGAGCTGCTGGACAACGCCGCCCGGCACTCCCGTCCCGACACCGCCGTCGAGGTCAACTTCCGCTCCGCGCACAACGGCGTCGCCATCACCATCGACGACGCGGGCGTCGCGATGGACGCCGACGAGCTGCAGCGCGCGGCGGAGCTGCTGTCCGGCGACGCGTCGGTGGACATCCACCGGCTCGGCGACCCGCCCCGCGTCGGGTTCGCGGTCGCGGGCGTGCTCGCCGCCCGGTACGGGTTCCGGGTGTCGGTCGACAGCCACTCCCCCTACGGCGGCGTGCGCGCCGTGGTGTTCGTCCCGTCCGCGCTGCTCACCGAGATCCCGGACGAGCGGGCGCCCGCACCGGCGGCGGAGCTCCCGGCGGCCGCGGCGGCGGGCGCGTCAACGGCCGGCGGGCTGCCCAAGCGCAGCCGCGTCGCCGTCGCCGAACGCCCCGCCGAACCCGAGGGCGACGCGGCGGCCGCGCCGGACACCGGAGACTCCGGCGGCGCCCCGGTGCCGCCACCGCCCCGGCCGGCGCGGGAGACCGCCGCCGGCCTCGGCGCCTGGCAGCGCGGCACGCGCTCCGGCCGCGCCGCGACGCCGTCCGGCGACCCGTCCGGGTCCGGCGCTGACAGTAAGGATCTGCGGCCATGAACGAGGGGTGGAACGGCGCGATGGACGACGGTACGAACCGGCTCGGCTGGATGCTCGACGACGCGCTGCGGATGCCGGAGACCCGCTACGCGATCCTGCTGTCGGCCGACGGCCTGCTCATGGCGCACTCCGAGCGGATCGGCCGGGACGAGGCGGAGCGGCAGGCGGCCGGCATGGCGGGCCTGCAGTCGCTCGCCCGCAGCACCGCCGAGTTCTGCGGCGACGCGGGCACCACCTGGCGGCAGACGGTCAACGAGTTCGACGACGGCTACGTGTTCCTCGTCGCCGCCGGCCCCGGCGCCTACCTCGCGGTGTCGGCGACGCAGCGCGTCGACATGGAGACCGTGTCGTTCCGGCTCCAGGAGCTGGTGCAGCGGCTGGGCAAGGAGCTGACCAGCCCGCCGCGACCGGGCGCGGGCAGTCCCGCATGACCCCGCGCCGGAACGAGCGCGCCCTGGTCCGCCCGCACGTCGTCACCGGCGGGCGGGCACACCCGACCCGCAACGTCTTCGACCTCGTCACCCTCGTCATCGCCACCGGCGACCTGCCGCGCAAGGGCCTGACCCCGGAAAAGCTCCGGATCGTCGAGCTGTGCCGCGGCGGCGCCCTGTCGGTCGTCGAGATCTCCGGGCACCTCGACCTGCCCGTCGGGGTCGTCAAGGTGCTGCTCTCCGACCTCGTCGACGGCGGGCACCTCACCACCCGGGCCGCCGCGCCCGCCGACCGGCAGCCGAAGGTCCGGCTCCTTCAGGAGGTGCTCGATGGGCTCCGCGCTCGCCTCTGACCCGTCCTACGTCCGCGACAGCGTCCGGACCGCCGTCAAGATCCTCATCGTGGGGCACTTCGCGGTCGGCAAGACCACCTACGTCGGGACGCTGTCGGAGATCCGCCCGCTGCGCACCGAGGAGCGGATGACGCAGGCCGGCGCGACCGTGGACGACCTCGCCGGCATCCGCGACAAGACCACCACCACCGTCGCGATGGACTTCGGCCGCCTCACCCTCAGCGACGACCTCGTCCTGTACCTGTTCGGCGCCCCCGGCCAGCAGCGGTTCACCCGGCTGTGGGACGACCTGGCGCGCGGCGCCCTCGGCGCGCTGATCCTGGTGGACACGGCCCGGCTCCAGGAGTCGTTCGCCGTCATGGACATCGTGGAGAAGCAGGGCCTGCCGTACGCGGTGGCCGTCAACCACTTCGACGGCTCGCCCGTCTTCCCGGAGGGCGAGGTCCGCGAGGCCCTCGACCTCGCGCCCGGCACGCCGCTGGTCACCTGCGACGCCCGCGACCGCAGGTCGTCCACCGAGACGCTGATCTCCCTCGTCGACCACCTCCTCACCCTGGACACGGAAACGGCATGACCGAACCGGAGCGCTTCCCCCTGTACGGCCCCGAGTACGCCCGGGACCCCGCCGCCACCTACGCCCGGATGCGCGCCCACGGCGACCTCGCGCCCGTCGAGCTGGCCCCCGGCGTCCCGGCGACGCTGGTCATCGGGTACGAGGCCGCGCTGGAGATCCTGCGCGACCCCGACACCTTCCCGCGCTGCAGCGAGGTGTGGGAGGAGGAGGTCGGCCCGAGCTGCCCGGTGCTGCCGATGATGATGGCGCGGCCGAACGCGCTGTTCACCAACGGCGCCGTGCACGCGCGCCTGCGGTCGGTGATCGTCGACAGCCTCGACCGCATCGACCCGGCGGCGCTGCGCGAGCACACCCAGGTCAGCGCCGACACCCTCATCGACCGGTTCGCGGGCGACGGCAAGGCCGACCTCATCGGCCAGTACGCCCGCACGCTGCCGCTGCTGGTGTTCAACCAGATGTTCGGCTGCCCCCGCGACATCGGCGACAAGCTCGTCCGCGGCATGAGCGCCATCTTCGACGCCGTGTCCGCCGAGGAGGGCAACGCGCTGCTCGCCGAGGGCAACGCCGAGCTCGTCGCCTACAAGCGGGCGAATCCCGGCGCGGACGTGACGTCGTGGATGATGCGGCACCCGGCCGGCCTCGACGACCTGGAGATGGCCCACCAGCTCACGCTGCTGATCGGCGCCGGCACCGAGCCGGAGCAGAACCTCATCGCCAACGGCATCCTGCTGCTGCTGTCGGACGACCGGTTCGGCGGCGACCTCGCGGGCGGCAGCATGCCCGTCGAGGACGCGCTCGACGAGATCCTGTGGACCGACCCGCCGATGGCCAGCTACGGGACGACGTTCCCCCGCCGCGACATCGACTTCCACGGGCACCTGCTGCCCGCCCACCAGCCCGTCCTGATCGGCTACGCCGCCGCGAACACCGACCCGTCCCGGTCGGTGGCCGACCGGAAGGGCAACCGCGCGCACCTGTCGTTCGCCGGCGGGCCGCACACCTGCCCGGCCAAGAGCCACGCCCGGCTGATCGCGTCCGCCGCCATCGAGGTGCTCCTGGACCGGCTGCCCGACCTGGACCTCGCCGTCCCGCGGGACGCGCTGGAGTGGCGTCCCGGCCCGTTCCACCGCGCCCTGGTCGCCCTGCCGGTCACGTTCCCGCCCGCGGAGACACGCTGACCTGAACCAGCGGCGGGGGTGCGCGCATACCACCGGCCGTGACGGCACCTGAGGCGATCCCCGACCCGCCCGCGGCCCGCACCGACCGGACGATGCTCGCCATCGGCGCCGCCGCGCTCGCGCTGGTCGTCCTCGCGCTGGTGGTGCGGCTGGGCGGCGCGTTCAGCGAGACCGCCGTCCCCGGCCTGTCGCGGGCGGGGGCGCTCACGAAGACCGGGCTGTCGGTCGCCAAGCTCGGCGGCGATGTCGCGGCGGTCCTCACGGTCGGCTGGCTGCTGGTGGCCGCCGTGTTCGTGCCGGGGACGTCCGGCACCGGCCGCCGCTGCCTGCGCGCAGCGTCGCTGACCGCGCTGGCGTGGGCGCTGTGCACGCTGGCGCTGATCGTGTTCACCGTCCTCGACCTCTTCGGGACGGGCCTCGGCGGCGTCACCGGGAACATGCTGCGGACGCTGCTCATCGAGCTGCCGCAGGGCCGGGCGCTGCTGCTGGTCCTCGCCGCCGCGCTCGCCCTGGCCGTCGCGGCGAGCCTGCCCCGCGCGGCGGGCGGCGCCGGATACCTGCTCGCGGGCGCGCTCGCCGCGATGCTGCCGCCGCTGTTCACCGGGCACGCCGCGAGCGCCGCCAACCACGCGCTCGCCGTCTGGAGCCTCGCCGCCCACGTGGCGGGCGCCGCGCTGTGGGTCGGCGGGCTCGTCGCCCTGGTCACCCTCGCGCCCGGCATGCGGGACGGCCTGCCCCGCGTCGCCGAGCGGTACAGCGGCCTCGCGCTCGCCGCGTTCGCCGTCGTCGGCGCCAGCGGCGCGGTCAACGCCTGGGTGCGGCTCGGCGGCGTCCACCTCGGGTCGCGGTACGGGATGCTGGTCGTGGCGAAGGGCGCCGCGCTCGCCGTGCTCGGCGCCCTCGGCTGGTGGCACCGCCGCGCCACGCTCCCCGCGCTCCGGGACGGCGCGAACCGCCGCCCCTTCCTGCGCCTCGGCTCGGTCGAGGTCCTCGTCATGGCGGCGACGATGGCGCTCGCCGCCGGGCTGTCCCGCACACCGCCGCCGGAGAACGCCCCGGGCACCCTCGACGTCGTCGCGCTGCGGCTCGGCTTCCCGCTGCCCGGCCCGGCCGGGCTCGGCCCCTACCTCCTCGACTGGTGGGTCGATCCGCTGTTCGCCGTGCTGATCGTCACCGCGGCCGTGCTGTACGGGGTGGGCGTCGCACGCGTCCGGGACTGGCCGGCGCGCCGCAGCGCGGCGTGGGCCGCCGGCCTGCTCGTCCTGCTGCTCGCCACCGCGAGCGGGATCTCCCGCTACAGCATGGTGCTGTTCAGCGCGCACGCCGTCCAGCACGTCCTCGTCGGGCTCATCGCGCCGCCGCTGCTGCTGTACGGGGCTCCGGTGCGGCTCGCGCTCCAGGCCATGCGCGGGGAGGGCCGCGCGCTGCTCGCCGCCGCAGCGGGCAGCCGGGGGCTGCGGGCGCTCAGCCATCCGGCGGTCGCGTGCCCGCTGCTGCTGCTCAGCCTCTACGCGTGGTATGTGTCGCCGCTGTTCCCGCCGTCGCTCGGCAACCACGCGCTCCACTCACTCGCCATGCTCGCCTTCCTCGCCGCCGGGCTGGCGTACTTCCACGGCGCGACGGGCGCGCTCGTGCCGTTCGCCCTGCTGCCGCTGCACGTGCTCGCCGGGGTGGCGCTCATGCGGGACGGGACCGTCCTCGGCAACTGGTACGAGGACCTCGGCCGCACCTGGGGCCCGCCACCGCTGGACGACCAGCACTTCGGCGCGCTGCTGCTGTGGACCGCCGCGGCCGCCGTCACGGCGGCGCACGGCGCCCACGGACTCTCCCGGCGCTACGGGCTACTCCGGCGCTACGGGCTACTCCGGCGCTACGGACTCACCCGGTACTACGGGCGGGGCCGCCGGTCGACGACGCGGCTGAGCGCCTCCACGACCGTCGGGTCGTACTCGGCGGCCGAGTCGAGCCGGAGCCGCTCCAGCACGGCGGCGCCCCGGTCGCGGTCGGCGGAGTCGCCGACGAGGTCGTCGTAGGCGTTGGCGACCTTGATGATGCGGCTGGCGAGCGGCGGCGGCAGCGGCCGCTGCCCACCCGCGTCACCGGCCGGGTCGCGGCCCGTCCGGTACGGGTGCGAGGACAGCTGCACGACGTGGGCCACCCGGTCCAGCACCCCGGTCTGCTTGATCACCTCGGCGCCCAGCTCGGCGATGCGGCGCTGCTCGGCCGGGGACGCCAGCACGGTCGCGCCGCCCGGGATCGGGTCGCCGAGCGACAGCTGCCCGATGTCGTGCATCAGCGCCGCGTACTCCAGTTCGAGCAGCTCCTCCTCGGCCATGCCGAGCTCGCGGCCCATCGCGACCGCGAGCCGCGCCACCCGCCGCGAGTGCCCGGCCTCGACGTAGCCGCCGACCTCGGTGACCCGCGACAGCGCGCGGACGGTCTCCAGGTAGGTGGCGCGGATCCCGGCGTACCGGCGGAACGCGAACTGCGTCACCAGGATCGGCACGGTGAAGATCAGCAGCGCGGCCTCGCCCATCGCGGTCGTCGCGACCGCGATCAGCATGGCGGTCGCGCTGGTCGCCGCGCACAGCGCGATCTTCGCCTCGATCTCGTCGCGCAGCGCGATGCCGAACCGCGCCCGGACGGTCTCCGCCCGGATCACCGCGGCGATCAGCACGTCGCTGAAGCACGACGCGACCACGACGAGGCCCATCACGGCCAGCAGCAGGTACCAGGCGAGGTCGAGGGTCAGCACCGGCCGGAAGCACAGCGCGATGACGGCGACGTTGAACAGCCGGCGGGCCATCGCGTCCGGCCGCGGCATCCGGCCCACCGCGATGTGCGGCAGCGAGCCGACCAGCATGCCGACCGCGGTGACGGCGACGACCTGCAGCGCGGAGTGCTCGGCCGGGACGACGCCGAGCGGCGCGCCCGGCGGGGCGCCCTCGGGGCCGACGCCGACCAGCAGCGCGTACCCCATCGCGCCCGCGGTGGCGATCGGGGCGACCTCCCGGTTGCCCGGCATCACCATGCGGAACAGCTCGCCCAGCGCGATCAGCACGCCGAACATGATCGCGATGTCGGCCTGCCGGAGCCCGACCGCGGCGACCTGGGTGACGGCGACGACGACGAACAGCCCGGCGGTCGCGATGAGCAGCAGCTGGCCGGAGTCGATGGTCTGCCACGCCGCCCGTTCCCGGGCGGGCATCTGGCCGGTGGTCACTGGTGCCGCACCTCGTCGCCGCCGGTGACCCGCAGCGGGGCGCTCGGGTCGTCGTGGTCCTGCCGGGTGGTCTCGACGACGTCGTCGTCCGGCAGCACGACCGGGTCGGGCGGCTCCCAGCCCTCGCGGTCGAGCGCGCGCAGGAACGCCTCGACCATCTCGGGGTCGAAGTGGTCGCCCATCCCGCGTCGCAGCTCGGCCACGGCCTCCTCGATGCTGCGGGCGGCCCGGTAGGAGCGCGTCGAGGTCATCGAGTCGAACGCGTCCGCCACCGAGATGACCCGGGCGAACTCGGGGATCTCGTCCCCGGCGAGGCCCATCGGGTAGCCGCGGCCGTTCATCTTCTCGTGGTGGTGCATGATCCCGGCGAGCGCCTCGTCCAGGAACCCGATCTCGCGGACGATCTCCAGCCCGCGCATCGGGTGCAGCTGGATCGCGGCGAACTCCTCCTCGGTCATCGGCCCGTTCTTCTGCAGCACCTTGGTGGGGACGCCGAGCTTGCCGACGTCGTGCAGCATCCCGGCGTAACGGATCGCCTCGACCCGGTCGGCGCGCATCCCGATCTCCTGCGCGATCATCACCGAGCCGCGGGACACGCGCTCGGAGTGCCCGCGGGTGTAGTAGTCCTTGGTCTCGACCGCCTGGCACAGCGCGGCGAGGGTGGCGGCGTGCGCCTGCTGCTGCGCGTACGCCTGGTCCATCGCCCAGCGGGCGATGAACAGCGGGAGCAGGACGAGCACGGCGGCGAACGGGCCGACCCGCGGCCACAGCCCGGCGATCAGCAGGCCGACCATGCCGTACCCGAGGCAGCCGACGGCGAGCTGGCCGCTCTCGTGCAGCAGCTCGCGCGGCGCGGCCTGCCGGCTGAGCAGCAGGACCCCGGCGGTCAGCGCCAGGTTGACCACCACGAACGCGACCAGCGCGCCGAGGAACGGCCCGATGACGTGCTCGACCCAGCGGGCCTTCTCCGGGTGGAAGCGGTCGCCGCCGAGCAGCTCGAAGACCGTCCCGGAGACGAAGCCGCTGAGCGCGAACTGCGCGCCGTTGAACACGCGCTTGACCGGGGCGAAGAACCGCTGCCCGGTGACCACGGCGACCAGGCCGAGCAGCGCGGCGCCGGTGGGGCCTAGCAGCACCACCGAGGCCAGGCTCGCGGCGAAGCTCAGCGACACCCTGGCGCGCGCGACGGTCAGCCGCGCGGGCGCCGAGTCGCAGACCAGGAACAGCAGGGCCAGCACGACCAGCTTGCCCCAGTCCAGCTCCGCGAAGGACGAGGTCGCGATGAGGCCGGCCGCGACGGCCACCACACCGCTGACGTACGCCCAGGCAGCGAGAGGAAGTCCACGCATTGCCGCCCCTCGGGGAGTGACGAGATGGCGGGCCGCCGCCGGGGTGCTGTGCGCCTGCCGGCACCTAGACCCAGGACACGCCCTTGGTCAGCATCAACGACGACGCCGGGGCGCTCGGGCACCGGCCGTGTCCTGCCGGCGACACGCGTTCGTGCATGGCTCCTTGCCTCCCCCCGCCGATCCGGGCCGTCCCGGCCTCGCGGCCGGCCTTCCGAGGGGCCGGGCGCGGGGCCCGGCTTCCCGGGCGAGCACATACCCCGAATTGCATCGGCACGCACGTGCTCCCGTCGCTGATTTCGGCATAAGCCTAACGCGAACTGCCCAGGTCACACAGGCGTCAGGGAAAAACTGAGCAAAGCGTGAACCGACCGTCACCATAGGTGATCAATTGCCCCGGTGAATACACCCAACGTAAGCGCACAATCCGACTGCACAACAGAATGCACGTGCATCGGCAAACGCACGCCCAACCCGAGTCTTTTTCATCCCCGTCGGCCACCGCCGGTACGCCATACCGTACCTCTCGGATGAAAAAGACTCACCCCAAGGAAATAACCGCAAAGCGACAACCCCGTGTTTTGGGGTATGCGCCCGAATTCAGCCGCGCGCGGCGCCGCGCTCGCGGGCCCAGGCGACGGTCTCGGCGATCCCCTCGGCGAGGGCGGTCGTCGGCTCCCAGCCGAGCGCCTCGCGCGTCGCCGCCGGGTCGACGGACATCGCGGGCAGGTCGCCGAGCCGGGGCGGGGCGAACTCCGGGTCGTCCGGCGCGCCCGCCGCCTCGGCGACCAGCGTGTGCAGGTCCCGGTCGGTCGTCTGGAGCCCGGTGCCCACGTTGAAGCGGCCCCCGCCGCCCGCCTCCCCGGCGGCGCGGGCGAAGGCGTCGACCACGTCCAGGACGTAGACGTAGTCGCGGGTCTGCGTGCCGTCGCCGTAGACCTTGGTCGGACGGCCGGCCAGCAGCGCGTCGGTGAAGATCGACACGACGCCCGCCTCGCCCTCGGGCGTCTGCCGCGGCCCGTAGACGTTCGCGAGCGTCAGCGTCGTGAAGTCGATGCCGTGGAGCTGCTTGTACATCCCCGCGTACACCTCGCCGGCGACCTTCGAGGCCGCGTACGGCGACGCGGGCCGCAGCTCGGCGTCCGCCGGGACGGGCAGCGCGTCCGGCACCCCGTAGACCGCGCAGCTGGAGGTCACCACGACCTTCCGCCCGCCGGCGGCGCGCGCGGCCTCCAGCACGTTGGCGGTGCCGACCACGTTCGTGCGGGCGTCGCCCAGCGGGTCGGACACGCTGACGCGCACGCTGACCTGCGCGGCCAGGTGGCAGATCACCTCGGGGCGGCGGACCGCGACCTTCTCCGCCAGCGCCGGGTCGGCGACGTCCATCTCCCACATCTCGACACCGGGGCGGATGTTGGTGCCGGACGACAGGTCGTCCACGCCGATGACCTCATGGCCGTCGGCGAGGAGCCGGTCGACGAGATGGGAGCCGATGAAGCCGGCCGCGCCGGTGACGAGTGTGAGCACCCGCAGCACGATACCGAAGCGCCGGGCCCGCGCCCGGCCGCGACGGGACGGGCGCGGGCCTCAGACGCTCTCGGACCTGTCGGCCCCGCCGGACGCCTTGATCTCGCCGCAGATCTCCTCGATGCGGCCGAGCACCTTGGCGCGCAGGTCGGTGGGCGCCTGCTCGCACCCGCAGGACTTGTTCACCAGTTTCTTGACGGCCTCTTCGAGCCCGTACTCGCGCAGGCACGGCCCGCACTCGTCGAGGTGCTGGCGCACCTCGCCGCAGCCGCCCTGGTCGAGCTCGCCGTCCAGGTAGGTGTAGACCCGCGCGAGGACCTCGTCGCAGGGCGTCTCGTGGTGGTTCCCACAGCTCATGATGACCCCCTGGTGGCGCGCGTCAGGCCGCGCTCCTCAGCGTAGTCCTCCAGCATGCCGCGCAGCTGGCGCCGGCCGCGGTGCAACCGGGACATCACCGTGCCGATGGGCGTGCCCATGATCTCGGCGATCTCCTTGTAGGCGAAGCCCTCGACGTCGGCGAGGTAGACGGCGATCCGGAACTCCTCCGGCAGGTCCTGCAGGGCCCGCTTCACGTCCGAGTCGGGCAGGTGCTCCAGCGCCTCGGCCTCCGCCGACTTCAGCCCGCTGGAGGTGTGCGACTCGGCGCGCGCGATCTGCCAGTCCTCGATGTCCTCGGTGGCGGCCTGCTGCGGCTGGCGCTGCTTCTTGCGGTAGGAGTTGATGAACGTGTTGGTCAGGATGCGGTACAGCCAGGCCTTGAGGTTCGTGCCCTCCTTGAACTGGTGGAAGGACGCGAACGCCTTGGCGAACGTCTCCTGGACGAGGTCCTCGGCGTCGGCCGGGTTGCGCGTCATGCGCAGCGCGGCCGAGTACAACTGATCCAAGAACGGGAGCACGTCGCGCTGGAACCGCTCCTGGCGCTGCTCCACGGTCTCCGTGGTGCCCGGTACCTGTCCCACCCCCTCGGCTGTGGCGCCCTCGGCCCTGGCTCGGCCTGCGGCGTCGTGTCCCACAGACGATATCGGTCCGCGCGGCCGGCCGACGCGGACGGGTGGCCGCGCGTCGCCGCGGGCCGCCGCGGCGCCGGCTCTCCGCTGCTGGTCGGCGACGGCTGTCGTCATCGGCTCGCACCTCCGTATTGCTCGTGTGAGACGGTGCAACACCGGAACGGCCCCGCCGATTCCCGGGGTGAGGCCCCGGCCGGATCCCCGCCGCACCCGGTGCCGCGTCACTCAGGGTGATGATCGGGGCCGGACGGGGAAGGTAGTGACATAGACGGCGAGAACAGGAGCATTTGGTGCACTCCGTGCCATCGGCGCGACCTTCCGAGCCCAGCATCGCCAGCCTGCGCGACACCTCCGGAGCCGCGGCCGGGGACTCCCTGGCCAGCTACTGGAGGTTCTACCGGGCGGTGGCGGACGCCCAGCTCGCCCGGTGGCTGCCGCGGCGGCCGTCCCGCGTGCTGGACATCTCCGGCGGCCAGGGGCACAGCGCCCGCCGGGCCGCCGACGCCGGCCACGCGGTGCTGGAGGTGCGCGATCCCGACCGCCCGGGCCGCCCGCCCGGCCGCGCCCGCCAGGACGGCGCCCACCGGGACGGAGCGGAGCGCCCGCCGCAGGGCCCGGTCCCGGTGGTCGGCGACTCCGGCACGCTGCCCTACCTCGCCGACGCCTCGGTGGACGCCGTGGTCGCCGAGAACCGCGTGCTGTCCCGGCACCTCGCCACCGAGGCCACCGTCGCCGAGATCGCCCGCGTGCTGCGCCCCGGCGGCCGCGTCCTGCTCTGCGTCGACTCCCTCACCCTCGGGATGGCGCTGCTCGCCGAGCGCAACTACTGGGCGCACCTGTCGGACGTTCCGAGCGCCGAGGTCGTCCTCGTGCCCTGGCCGGACGGGACGATCACCCGCTCGTTCTCGTCCCACCAGCTCCGCGAGCTGCTCGCCGACGCGGGCCTCGACGTCGAGTGGATCCGGCCGCGCACGGTGCTCTCGCCCTCCACGGTCGAGCACGTCCTCGGCGAGTCGCCCCGCGCACTCGCCCGCCTGGTGCGGACCGAGCTGAACGCCCGGCAGACGGACGAGTCGCTCGGCATCCACCTGCTCGCCAGCGCCCGCCGGGCCGGCTAGCCGGAGCCGGGCGCGGGGCGAGGGGGCGGCCGGTCAGCGCCTGCGGTCGCGCCTGCCCTGGCAGGCGATGCAGCGGGCGGCGTCCGGGCGGGCCTCCAGGCGGCCCTCCGGGACGGCCTCGCCGCAGTCGACGCACCGGCCGTAGTCGCCGGCGGCGATCCGGTCCAGGGCGGCGGCCACCCGGCCGCGGTGGCGTTCGAGGGAGTCCAGCGCGGCCTCCACCCGGTCGTGGTCGGTGAGACCGGCCCCGGCGTCCGCGGCGGAACTGTCGCGCTCGGGCGTCTCGCCGCGAAGAATGGCGATGGAACGGTCCAGATCCACGAGCATGGCCTCGAGGCGGGAACGGGCGGCGGCGGTGTCCACGGTCGTGCGCACTCCTCGCACTGGAGCCGCCCTCCCCCGCCGAGGCGGCGCGGTCACAACAACGGGTCAGAACAAACTGTCGGCCTGATCACCAGAGCTATCCCCAGAAATGACCGGCTCTATGAGTTCCGGCCCGTTGTTTCGCACGCTGTTGACGGCTTTCGACACCGGGAAGGCGTCCATTGTCCCGGCCATGGCGGGCACGAGCAGCCCGCGGACCTGCTCGGTGTCGGTGAGCTCCGGGTCGAGCCAGGCGTCCCAGCGGTCCCGCTCGACGATCATCGGCATCCGGTCGTGGATCCGGCCGAGGTCGTCGGGCGCGTCGGTGGTGATGACGGTGCACGTCCACACCCACTCACCCTCCTCGATCCCCCCGGCACCGCCCTCGGGCGCCTTCCACAGCTCGTACAGCCCGGCCATCGCCATGACCTCGCCGTCGTTCGGCCGGATGAAGTAGGGCTGCTTCTGCGGCTTCTTCTTCGCCTTCTTCTCGCCCTCCGCCGGGTCGGGCGAGTCGCCCTGGTCCTGGATCGTGTACCACTCGAAGTAGCCGTCGGCGGGCAGCAGGCACCGGCGCCGGGCGAACGCGCGGCGGTAGGACGGCTTCTCGTGCACGGTCTCGAACCGCGCGTTGATCATCCGGGAGCCGATCGAGAGGTCCTTGGCCCAGGACGGGACGAGCCCCCAGCGCACCGTCCGCAGCTGGCGGACCGCGGCCTCCTCCTCCGGGGCGTCCTTCGGGCGCCGGTTCAGCACCGCCGGCACCTGCTTCGTCGGCGCGACGTTGTAGTCGGGCTGGATGTCCCCGTCGACCGCGTCTACCTGCACCTGGAACTCGTCCAGAAGCTCCTGACGCGCGCGGGTGGTGGCATAGCGTCCGCACATGGGTCCCATAACACCACGAGCCGGCGACACCCGGCCGCCATGGCGCCGCGGCACGCGTGAGTCCCCTTACGGCCGCGCTTGAGGCGCGGCGCGTTGGGCATGTAGCCGGTCATGCGACCCTTCACGACCATGGCCCGCCCGCTCGTGGCGGCGCCCTACATCATGACCGGCCTGGACGCCATCCGCGATCCGCGCGAGCGCGCCGAGCAGGTCGGCCCGGCCGTCAAGCCGGTCGCCGACCGGATCGAGTGGATGCCCAAGGACCCCGAGACGCTCGTCCGCATCGAGGGCGCGATCAGCCTCGGCACGGGCGCGCTGCTGCTGACCGGCCGGTTCCGGCGGCTGACGACGCTGCTGCTCGCCGCGCAGCTGGTCCCGGCGCTGGCGACCGAGCACCGCTACTGGACCGAGGACGACCCCGAGCGCCGCGCCAGCGAGCGCTCGCACCTGCTGAAGAACGCCGCGCTGTTCGGCGCGCTGCTGATGGCGGCGACCGAGCCGCGCCGCCCGCCGCGCGCCGCGGAGCTGCGCCGCGCGCTGCGCGAGACGCAGATCAAGAGCGGCGCGGACGCGAAGGCGATGCGCCGGGAGGCCGCCGCCACGCTGCGGGACGCCCGCCGGGAGGCCGCCCGCCAGGTGCGGATCGCGCGCGCGGAGGCCGGGCGCAAGGCCGCCGTGCAGGGCGCGAAGGCGGCCAAGACGAAGAAGAGCGCCAAGCCGGGCGGCGGCATGCTCAAGCCGGGCGGCATGCTCAAGGCCGGGAAGGCGGGCAAGGCGGGGGGCAAGGCCGGGGGCCTGCTGACGAAGGCCGGCGCCGCGGGCACGTTCAAGGCGGGCAAGGCGACCGGCGCGCTCAAGGGCATCGCGTCCCGGGGCGGGGCGAAGCGGGGCCGCTCCACCGGCCCGGACGTGCGGACGGCGGCGGCCCACCGCGCGGGGAAGGCCGCGAAGGCGGGCAAGGCCGCGGGCAAGAGCATGAAGGCGGGCACCGCCACCCAGGCGGCGAAGGCGATGAAGGCCGGCAGGACGGTGAAGACCGGCACGGCCGTCCAGGCGGGCAAGGTCCTGGAGGCGGTCAAGCGCTGACTTTCCGAAGAGAGCCTTAAAAGACCCTCAAGACGGTTGAACCCGGGGGCGGAGCGGTTCCGTACTGCTTGACGACCGCCCGCATTCGAGCACCCCGGAGACGCCCCGGCCATGGCACTTCCCGGATCGACCGGCCGCCGGCCCGGCGGGTTGCGGAGCCTGCTCCGCCGCCCCGGCCCGGCACGCCCGCCCGGCGGCGCCACCGCCCCGGACGACGAGGACATGGTCACCGCGCTCTACCGCGAGTACCATCGGCCCCTCCTCGCGTTCGTCCTCCGGCTGACCGGCGGTGACCGCCAGTGGGCCGAGGACGTGGTGCAGGAGACCATGATCAGGGCGTGGCGCAGCGCGGACCGGCTGGACGACCGGACCTCGTCGCTGATGCCGTGGCTGGCCACGGTCTCCCGGCGTATCGTGATCGACCACCGGCGGCAGCGCGAGGTCCGGCCGCCGGAGGTCGGCGACGGCCCCCTGGAGAACGTGCCGATGGCGGACGAGCTGGACGGCCTGCTGCGCAAGGTCGTCGTGGCGGAGGCCCTGGAGTCCCTGTCGCCCGCGCACCGGCAGGCGCTGACGGAGACGGTGCTGCGCGACCGGACGGTGAACCAGGCCGCCGAGCACCTCGGCATCCCGGTGGGGACGGTCAAGTCCCGCGTCTACTACGCGCTGCGCGCCCTGCGCGTCGCCTTGGAGGAGAGGGGGGTGACCTCGTGAGTTCCCAGATCGAGCACACCGATGTCGGCGCCTACGCGCTCGGCCTTCTCGAACCCGGCGACCGGCGGGCGTTCGAGGCGCATCTGGCCGGCTGCGGCCGCTGCCAGGCCGAGCTGGGCGAGCTGTCGGGGACGGCCGGGGCCCTCTTCTCGCTGGTGCCCGAGCCGGGCCTGTCCCCGGGCGGGGAGGAGGCGGAGGCGGGTGAGGACGAGCCGTCCACACCCCCGGCCGCCGTCCTCGACATGGTGCGCGGCCGGCGGCGCGCCGACCGGAGGTTCCGCCGGGGCGCGTACGTGGTCGGCACGGCCGCCGCGGCGGTGGCGCTGGGCGCGGGCGTCGCGATCGGCGCCGCGCTCGGCGAGGAGGGCGAGCAGCGGCAGCCGCCGCCGGTGGCGCAGCCCGTCGCGGGCCGGCAGTTCCACGCGACCGACGCGGGCACCGGCGCGTCCGGGACGGTCGGGCTGGTCGACAAGGGCTGGGGCACGCAGGTCAGCCTGGAGCTGCGCGGCATCAAGGGGCCGCTGCGGTGCCACCTGGAGGCCGTCTCGAAGGACGGCGAGCGCAGCGTCGTCGCGGGCTGGCGCGTCCCCGACAAGGGCTACGGCGTGCCGGGCCAGCCCAAGCCGCTCGTCATGCAGGGCGGGACGGGGCTCGACATGGGCGAGATCAGCAGCTTCGTGGTCAGGCTGGACGGCGGCGGGACGCTCCTCACCATCCCGCTTTGACCTGCCGCGGCCCGATAGCCTTGGGGCATGCCCTCTCCGCATTGGTCCGCCCCCGTCGCGCACGCCCCGGTGGACGCCGTGGTCCCGCTGCCCGGCTCGAAGTCGATGACGAACCGGGCGCTGGTGCTGGCCGCGCTCGCCGCCGCGCCCGGCCGGATCGTCCGGCCGCTGCGCAGCCGCGACACCGACCTGATGGCCGCCGCGCTGCGCGCGCTCGGCACCGGGGTGGCCGAGGA
Organism: Actinomadura sp. NPDC049382; assembly: GCF_040677125.1. Lineage (NCBI taxonomy): Bacteria > Bacillati > Actinomycetota > Actinomycetes > Streptosporangiales > Thermomonosporaceae > Actinomadura > Actinomadura sp. NPDC049382. Next base: position 77,650 of record NZ_JBFARO010000021.1, on the reverse strand, counting down.
CGGCGACGACTGGCTGGTCACCCCGGGTGAGCTGCGCGGCCCGGCGCGCGTCGACACGGGCCTGGCCGGGACGGTGATGCGGTTCCTGCCGCCGGTCGCGGCGCTCGCCGCCGGCGAGGTGTCCGTGGACGGCGACCCGCGCGCCCGGGAGCGGCCGATGGGCCCGATCATCACCGCGTTGCGGGCGCTCGGCGCCGGCATCGACGACGGCGGGCGGGGCGCGCTCCCGTTCACCGTGCGCGGGACGGGGTCCGTGGGCGGCGGCGCGGTGGTGATCGACGCGTCCGGGTCGTCCCAGCTGGTGTCGGGGCTCCTGCTGGCCGCGCCGCGTTTCGAGAAGGGCGTGGAGGTCCGGCACGAGGGCCCGCCGGTGCCGTCGGGCGCGCACCTGGCGATGACCGTCGAGATGCTCCGCGAGGCGGGCGCGGTGGTCGAGGCCGAAGAGAACGTCTGGCGGGTGGCCCCCGGCCCGCTCCGGGGCCGCGAGTGGGTGATCGAGCCCGACCTGTCGAACTCGGCGCAGTTCCTCGGCGCCGCGCTCGTCACCGGCGGGCGGGTGACCGTGCCGGGCTGGCCCGCGCGGACGACGCAGCCGGGCGACGCGCTGCGCGGCCTGCTCACCGAGATGGGCGCGGAGGTGTCGCACGGGCCGGACGGCCTGACCGTGCGGGGCCCCGCCGGCGGGTTCCGCGGCCTGGAGGCCGACCTGCACGAGGTCGGCGAGCTGACCCCGGTGCTCGCGGCGCTGTGCGCGCTGGCCGGCTCGCCGTCCCGGCTGACCGGCATCGCGCACCTGCGCGGGCACGAGACCGACCGGCTGGCCGCGCTGGTCGCCGAGATCAACGGGCTGGGCGGCGACGCCGCCGAGCTGCCGGACGGGCTGGAGATCCGGCCCCGCCCGCTGCACGGCGGCGTGTTCCACACCTACGACGACCACCGGATGGTGATGGCGGCGGCGGTGCTCGGACTGGCCGTTCCCGGCATCGAAGTGGAGAATCCGGAGACCGTGGGCAAGACTCTTCCGAACTTCACTCGGTTGTGGGCGTCCCTGCAGGCGCCCGCCTGACGGCAGGGGCGGACACTGGCTCGACGAGCACACGACTACGACGAGGACGACGTCCGGGTGCGGCCCGGGCGCCGCGGGTCGCGGCCGCGCACCCGCCGCCGTCCCGCGCACGATGACGCCTCCCCCGGCTTCGTGACGGCCGTGGACCGGGGCCGCTACCGCTGCCTGGTGGATCTCGGCACCGACGACGAGCGCGCCGTGACCGCGATGCGCGCCCGCGAGCTCGGCCGCAAGGGCGTGGTCGTGGGCGACCGGGTGGCGGTGGTCGGGGACGTGTCCGGCGCCGCCGACACCCTCGCCCGGATCGTCCGGGTGGAGCCGCGCACCTCCTCGCTGCGCCGCACCGCCGACGACACCGACCCGTTCGAGCGGATCATCGTCGCGAACGCCGACCAGCTCGCGATCGTGACCGCGCTGGCCGACCCGGAGCCGCGCCCCCGCATGATCGACCGGCAGCTCGTCGCCGCCTACGACGCCGGGATGGAGCCGCTGCTCTGCCTGACCAAGGCCGACCTCGCCGGCGCGGAGGCGCTGGTCGCCGAGTACGCGCCGCTCGGCGTCCCGTACGTGGTGACCCGGCGCGGCGGCGGCCTCGACGAGCTGCGCGGCCATCTGGCGGGGCGCACCAGCGTCCTCGTCGGGCACTCCGGCGTCGGCAAGTCGACGCTGGTGAACGCGCTCGTCCCGGACGCCGAGCGCGCGGTCAGCCATGTCAACGCGGTGACCGGCCGCGGCCGGCACACCTCCTCGTCGGCGATCGCGCTGGAGCTGCCCGGCGGCGACGGCTGGATCATCGACACCCCGGGCGTGCGGAGCTTCGGGCTGGCGCACGTCGACCCGGAGAACGTGATCAACGCGTTCGACGACCTGGCCGAGGGCGCCGCCGAGCGCTGCCCGCCGCACTGCGACCACTTCCAGGACGACTGCGGCCTGGACGGGTGGGTCGCCGACGGGCACGCCTCGCAGGCCCGGCTGGACTCGCTGCGCCGCCTGCTCGCCAGCCGGGAGTCGGACGCCGAATAGCCGGGCGTCGCCCGCGCCTCGCCTTCGCATTGCCCGCGACGGCTCGCCGTCCGCGTCGGTAAGGTCCCCTTCATGCCTCAGTTGATCGCGGCGCGGTACGAGCTCGTGGAGGTGCTCGGCCGGGGCGGGATGGGCGCCGTCTGGCGGGCCCGCGACCGGACGCTGGACCGCGAGGTCGCGGTCAAGGAGGTGACGCTGCCGCAGGGCCTGGACGAGGCGCAGGTCGAGCGGCTGTACGCGCGGACGTTCCGGGAGGCGCGGTCGGCGGCGCGGCTCGACCACCCGGGCATCGTGACGGTCCACGACGTCGTCGAGGAGGACGGCCGGCCCTGGATCGTCATGCAGTTCGTCCGGGCGGAGTCGCTGGACCGGGTCCTCAGGCGGGAGGGGCCGCTGCCGCCCGCGCGGGTCGCGGCGATCGGCCTCGACCTGCTCGACGTGCTCGGCGCGGCGCACGCGGCCGGGGTCGTGCACCGCGACGTCAAGCCGGGGAACGTGCTGCTGCCGGGCGGCCGGGCCGTCCTCACCGACTTCGGGATCGCGACCGTGGCGGGCGACGAGACCCTCACCCAGGCGGGCGCGATCGTCGGGTCCCCCGCGTACCTGGCGCCCGAGCAGGCCCGGCACCAGAAGGCGACCCCGGCGTCCGACCTGTGGTCGCTGGGCGGGACGCTCTACGCCGCCGTGGAGGGGCGCCCGCCGTTCGCGCGGCCGGACGTGTGGGGCGTGATGGCCGCCGTCCTGTCCGACGACCCGGACCCGCTGCGCCTCGCCGGGCCGCTGGCGCCCGTCCTGCACGGGCTGCTGCGCAAGGACCCCGCGCAGCGGATCGGCCCCGACGAGGCCCGGCGCCTGCTCCGCCGGGCCGCCGACGCCGCGCCGCCGGCCATCGCGCCCGGCCCGCCGCCGCACGACATCACGCTGCCGCCGCCCGGCACCGCCCCGACGGCTCCCCCGCCGCCGCCCCCGCCGCGGCGGCGGGTGCCGTGGCCGCTGATCGTGCCCGCGGGCGTCTTCGCGGCCGCGCTCGCCGTCGCCGTCATCGTGGTCGTCATCTTCACCAGCAACGGCAACGAGCAGAACCCGAGCGGCCGGCCCGGCACCTCGACGTCGGGAACGCCGTCGCCGGCGTCGTCCGCGCCCTCCTCGCCGCCCGCCGACTACCGGATCTACCGCGGGTCGAGCTTCGTCGTAGCCGTCCCCAAGGGGTGGAAGGAGGAGGCCGAGGGCGACGACGTCACGTTCACCGACGAGACGAAGGGCGTGACGCGGGGTCTGGCGTTCCAGCGCCTCGGCTCGTCCTTTCAGAGCCCCGGTGACGGCCTGGCGGCCGCGATCGGCCAGATGAAGAGCGACACGGGGTCGTATCCCGACTTCAAGCAGGAGAGCTTCGAGCGGAGCGTCCCGTACAAGTACGGGCCGGCGGCCGAACTGCAGTTCACCTTCACCAAGAACGGCACGCCCGGCCGCGCGCGCGTGCGGGTGTTCGGCTCGGGCGGCGTCCTCTACCAGGCGCTGCTGGCGACCGACCAGGCGCACTGGGACGAGAGCGTCGCCTACTACGATACGTTCCTGCAGAGCCTCACCATGAAGTCCTGACCATGAAGTCCTAGCGGCGCGGCCCGGCCGCGCCCCCCGGACTTACCCGCGCGACTCCTCGAACAGGGTGCGGGCCTTGGCCTCGGCCTCGTTCAGCGCCTCGACGTGCCGGGGCGCGAGCTCCTCCACGCAGCGGGTCATCTCCTCGGTGACGTGGCTGAACGCGGTCTCCTCCGCGCCGCGCAGCGCCGCCCGCACGGTCGCCGACCGGGCGCCGAGCGCGGACCACTCCAGCTCCAGCCGCGCGACGGCCTCGTCGAACGCCCGGGACGTCTCGGCGCCCGCGCTCTTCAGCTCGTCGGGGACCGGCCCCCGGCCCGCCTTGCGGGCGTGGCCGGACAGCGTCGAGATGCGGCTCGCCAGCTCCAGGCCCTCGCGGGCCAGCGGCAGCACGTCGTGGATCAGGTCGGTGACCGCCTTGGCCAGCTCCTCAACCCGCGTCAGCAGCGTCTGCGTCGCCGCCTCCAGCGCCTTGGAGGTGCGTTCGGCGACGCGTGCGGCGACGTCCTCCTGCTGCCGGGACAGGACGGGCACGACGTCGCGGTCCAGCAGCCGGCGCAGCTCGCGCTCCCACGCGCCGCGGTCGCCGGGACCGGCGCGGCCGGCCCAGTCCGCCCAGACCCGCTCGATGCGCTCGGCCCCGGACGCGGCGATCTCCGCCGTGATCTCGTCGAGGGCCTCGCCCACCCGGGCCTTCAGCCGGTCCACGCGCCCGTAGAGGGCCTCGCGTTTGAACGGGTCGTTGAGCTCGTTGAGCTGCGCCTGCAACCGGCGGGAGACGTCGATCGCGTGCTCGGCGAGGGGGACGAGGCGGTCGGCGAGCTCGTCGAGCGTTTCCGCCCGGCGCGGGTCGGTCAGCTCGGCCACCCATGCGGGAAGGTCGTGCGCCATGGCCCCCATGCTGCCACCACCCGCCCCCCGAAACCGGCGATCGCGGCCCGGCGCGCCACGTCCGGACGCCGGAAAGGCCGGTACGGCACGGACGGGTGTGTCCGGGCGGGGGCGATCAGGGTAGCGTTGCACGCCGTGGCGGGCTATTCCGATGACCTTCGTCTCGCGCATGTGCTGGCGGACGGGGCCGACGACATCACGACCAGGCGTTTCCGCGCCCTCGATCTCGACATCGAGACCAAGCCGGACCTGACGCCGGTCAGCGACGCCGACCGCAGCGTGGAGGAGCAGATCCGCGGCACGCTGAAGCGGGCCCGCCCGCGGGACGCGGTCATCGGCGAGGAGTACGGCAAGACGGGCTACGGGAACCGCTGCTGGATCATCGACCCGATCGACGCGACGAAGAACTTCGTGCGCGGCGTGCCGGTGTGGGCGACGCTGATCGCGCTGATGGAGAACGACGAGATCGTGGTCGGCGTGGTGTCGGCGCCCGCGCTGAACAAGCGCTGGTGGGCGGCCCGCGGCGGCGGCGCCTGGACGGGCCGCAGCCTCACCCGCGCCACCCGGATGAACGTGTCGTCGGTGGGCGACCTCGCCGACGCGTCGCTGTCGTTCTCCAGCCTGAGCGGCTGGGAGGAGCAGGGCCGCCTCACCCAGTTCCTCGACCTGACCCGGTCGGTGTGGCGGACGCGGGCGTTCGGCGACTTCTGGTCGCACATGATGGTCGCCGAGGGCGCGGTCGACATCTCCACCGAGCCGGAGGTGTCGCTGTGGGACCTCGCCGCCCTCCAGGTGATCGTGGAGGAGGCGGGCGGCATGTTCACCGACCTGTCCGGCGTCCCGGGCCCGGACGGCGGCAGCGTGGTCTGCTCGAACGGCAGGCTGCACGCCGACGTCCTGCGCGCCCTGGGCGGCGGCCAGCTGTCCCTGCGCATCTGACCTCCCCGCGCTGGGCATACCCTCCGCGCGGCCAGATCATGATGGCCATCCGCCCCACTCGCGACATATCGTGGAACAGCGGTCGCGGGGCGGCCGTTGTACCAGATGGGCGGTGTCCCGGATGGGCGGCCCTTAACGGAGGTACCAGATGTCGACCCAGACCAAGGTAGTGATCGGCGGCGTCGTCGTCGGCTTCCTGACCCTGTTCGTCTTCCCGTGGTGGCTGAGCGCGCTGATCATCCTCGGCGTCCTCGGCGCGCCGCTCGTCGGCTACATGATGCTCGACCCGTCGCAGCGCAAGCGGGTCCGGTCGCAGGGCCGCAAGCGGCTCGGGAGCTGAGGCCCGGCGCCCGTTAGGGTGCGGGGGTGGCGGAAACACGGGTCGGGGTCGTCGGCGCGGGGATCCTCGGGCTGGCGATCGCGCGCCGGCTGGCGGAGACGCGTCCCGGCGTCCGGGTGACGGTCCTCGACAAGGAGGACCGCGTCGCGGCCCACCAGACGGGCCACAACAGCGGCGTCGCCCACGCGGGCCTGTACTACGCGCCCGGCTCGCTCAAGGCGACGCTGTGCAGGCGCGGGATCGGGCTGCTCAAGGAGTACTGCACCGACCGGAACCTGCCCTACGAGGAGTGCGGCAAGGTCGTCGTGGCGCGCGACGCGTCCGAACTGGCCGCGCTGGACGAGATCGAGCGGCGCGCGACCGCCAACGGCGTCCCGGGCCTGCGCCGCCTGACGGGCGGCGGGCTGCGGGAGATCGAGCCGCACGCCGCCGGGGTCGCCGCGCTGCACTCCCCCACCACGGCGATCGCCGACTTCCCGGCGGTCGCCCGCGCGTTCGCCGCGGACGTCGCCGCGGCCGGCGGCGAGATCAGGCTCGGCTTCGAGGTCGTCCGGCTCGGCCGGGCCGGCGACCGGGTCACGGTCGCGTCCCCGCACGAGGAGCTGGTCTTCGACCGCCTCGTCGTGTGCGCGGGGCTCCAATCGGACCGGGTGGCGCGCCTGGCCGGCGACGCGCCCGCCCCGGCGATCATCCCGTTCCGGGGCGAGTACTACCGGCTCGTCCCGTCCCGGACGGCCCTGGTCCGCGGCCTGATCTACCCGGTGCCCGACCCCCGCTACCCGTTCCTCGGCGTGCACTTCACGCGGCGCGTGGACGGCGGCGTGGACATCGGCCCCAACGCCGTCCTGGCGCTGGCCAGGGAGGGCTACCGGCGGCGGGATGTCCGCCCCGGCGACGTGTGGGAGACGGTCCGCTGGCCCGGCTTCCGCCACCTTGCGCGGCGGCACTGGCGGACGGGCGCGAAGGAGCTGTACGGGTCGGCGGTGAAGCGGGCGTTCGTCGCCGAGGCGCGCGGGTTCGTCCCGGCGCTCACGGCCGTCGACGTCGTCGCGGCGCCCGCCGGGGTCCGCGCGCAGGCGGTGGACCCCGACGGCTCGCTCGTCGACGACTTCCGCATCGGGCGCGTCGGACCGGTCGTGACGGTCCGCAACGCCCCGTCCCCGGCGGCGACGTCCTCCCTGGCCATCGCCGAGCACGTGGTCGAGCGGCTCTAGTCCCAGAGCTTGCGGACGTCGCCGCGCGGGTCGGCGGCGGTCGCGTCGCCCGGCCCGTCGAACGTCCGCACCGGCCGCGCGGACGGGTCGAAGCGCTCCCAGCCGGGGTCGCCGGAGGCCGCGAAGTCCACCCAGTGGCGGTGCATCCGGTCGGCGAGGGCCTGCGGCGGGTTCGGCCCGGTCAGCCCCTCCTCCTCGGCGGTCAGGTTGTCGAACACGAAGCCCAGTTCGAGGGCGTGGCAGGCGCCGAGGCCGTGGTTCGGCGACCGCCACGCGAACTCGTACATCCAGGTGCGGCCGCCGGAGGCGGCGTGCCCGGCGGCGGCGCGGTTCGCCGGGATCCGGAACAGGTGGTCGGTGATGATCGTCGCCATCAGCTCGCCCGCCGTCAGCTCCGGGTACCGGTCCCGGTAGGCGCCGGGCAGCCCGGCCGGGACGCCCATCCCGGTGGTGACGAGGCCCACGACCTCGTCGGTGAGCTGGTCCGCGAGGCCGGTCGGCATCAGGAAGAACCGGAACTCCTCGGAGGTGTAGCCGATGAGGAGGTCGACGTCGCGGCCGGCGCCGGCGGCGATGGCGTCCTCGGGCCGCCGGGCGAGCAGCGCGCCGTCCAGCACCGGGGTGAGGGACATGCCGCCCGCCGCGGTGGTGGCGCCCCACCGGCCGGGGTCGGGGACCATCGAGACCTCGGCGGCGACGGACGACTGCGCGGGCAGGATCGCGGCCGGGTCGAGCGCCGCGAACGCCTCCGCGGTCGGCTCGATGCCGAGCCGGGCGGCCATCTCCTTCGTGACGAGCATGGCGTCGTCCGGGTCCTGCGCGATGCTGCCCGCGCCGCTCTGCGCGATCGCACGCCGGAACAGCCCGAGGTCGAGGGAGAGCAGGGTGGTGACGCTCATCCCGCCCGCCGACTCGCCGAAGACGGTGACGTTGCCCGGGTCGCCGCCGAAGGCCGCGATGTTGTCGCGGACCCACTCCAGCGCGGCGATCTGGTCGAGCAGCCCCCGGTTGAGCGGGGCGCCCGGCAGGTTCGCGAAGCCCTCGACGCCGAGCCGGTAGTTGACGGTCACGCAGACGACGCCGTCGCGGGCGAAGTTGCGCCCGCTGTAGACGGGGACGGCGCCGGACCCGTTGCGGAACGCGCCGCCGTGGATCCACACCATCACGGGCAGCCCGGTGGCCCCCGGCTCCGGCGTCCAGACGTTCAGGTTGAGGCAGTCCTCACCCGGGATGTCGGGGTCGGGCAGCAGGGCGTCGTACGGCTTGGGGTAGCCGGGCTTCGGCGCGGTCGGCCCGTACTCGAAGGCGTCGCGGACGCCGTCCCACGGCTCCGGCGGGCGCGGCTCCCGGAAGCGGTTCGGCCCGAACGGCGGCGCGGCGTAGGGGATGCCGAGGAAGGCGGTGACGCCGTCCCGCGTCCTGCCGCGCACCTTTCCGTGGGACGTCTGGACGACCGCCTCCATGCCGCGCCTCCGGTTCTAGAACGAAGTTCGATGACCAGAGCGTACGGGACGGACGGCGGCGGCGGAACGCCCCCGGTCACCCGTCCCGGGGCGCGGGGCGGAGCATCCGGGTGAGGTAGTCGCGGGCGAAGGCGCGGATGGCGTCCTCGTCCTCCAGCCGCAGGCCGCCGCCCGGCACGAGCAGCAGCGACACCGCGAGCCGCAGCAGCACCTCGGCGACGGTGTTGTGGTCCTGCGCGTCGCCGGGGCGGGCGCGGCGCAACCGGTCGGCGAGGATGTCGCGGGCGGCGAGCATGACCGCGCCGCCGTTCATGCTGAGCTGCGGCAGGAACGCCTCAGGCTCGCTCTCCAGGACGCGCCTCATCAGCGGATGGGTGCGGGCGCTGCGCAGCCCGACCACGAACCCCTCCACGACGGCCTCCTCGGCGGACCCGAGGTCCTCGGTGGCCTCGGCGATCGCGGTGAGGAACCGGTGGCACTCGCGCAGGATGACCGCCTGGAGCAGCTGCTCCTTGTTGCTGAAGCGCCGGTAGATGGTGGTGCGCGCGACCCCCGCCCGCTTGGCGACGTCCTCGACGCTGACCCTGCGCAGCCCGTAGGTCTCGAACTCCGCGAGCGCGGCGTCCAGGATGCGGGTGTCGAGGTCGTCGGCCCCGGTGTCGGGCTCGGACAGCCGCGCGAGCAGCTCGTCCGAGGTCGTCGCGTCCATCGTCATAGCCGCACCCTAGCCGGATCGGGCACCCGGTCCGTGCCCGCCGGATGCTACACAGATACAATAATCGTCGTTCTGTACTTCTGTCTCACACTCGCGGCGGTGCACATGACGGACCAGGCCGAGACGCAGCCCCCGGCCCCGCTCGGACCGGGCTCGCTGACCTGGCGCTACTTCGGCGACACCCGGATGGTCCTCGTCGGGCCCCGGGCGGCCGTCCTGCAGAACATGCTCCCCGCGCTCGGCCAGGGCGTCCTCGACCACTCGGTGTTCTTCAAGGAGACGTTCGCGCGGGTCAAACGCTCCGCCGGGCCGATCCTGGACACCGTCTACGGGGCGGAGCGGTCCGCCGAGACGGGCCGCAAGGTCCGCGACTACCACCGCGACATCAAGGGCACGATGCCGGACGGCACCCGCTACCACGCCCTCGACCCCGAGACCTACTACTGGGCGCACGCGACCTTCCTCGACAACATGCTGTACGGGATCGAGACGTTCATCCGCCCGCTCGGCGACGGCGAGAAGCGCCGCATCTACGAGGAGTCGAAGACCTGGTTCCGGATGTACGGGGTCAGCGACCGGGCCATGCCCGCGGACTGGGAGGCGTTCCAGGCGTACTGGAAGCGGATGCTGGACGAGGAGATCGTCCCCCACAAGACCGCCCGGTACGGCGTCGGCTACGTCACCAAGGGCCTGCCGCGCCCGAAGCGGGTGCCCGCGCCGGTGTGGCGCGCGGTGTCGCCGCCGCTGAACGCGGTCGCCCGGTTCATCACGGTCGGCGGCCTGCACCCCCGCATGCGCGAGCTGCTCGACCTGCCGTGGAGCGCCGCCGACGAGCGCCGCCACCGCCGCTTCGCGGCGGCCGTCCGCGCCGGCAACCGGCTGTGGCCGCTGCTGCCCGAGTCCGTCCGCTACCTCCCGCAGGCCCGCCGCGCCTTCCGGGAGGCGCGGAAGGCGCGGCGGACCTGAGCGAGAAGAAGATCAGGAGTTCGACCGGATCCTCGCGTCGTACTCCTTGCGGGCGTCGGGGTCGTACTCCAGGAAGATCTTGTCGAGGCCGAGGCGGCGGGAGGTCGCCTGGCGGAGCCGCTCGGGGAACAGCGCGCCGAGCCGGACCTGCGTGCCGAGCTTCTTCGGCACCGCCACCTGCGGGCGCGGCTTGCCGATCAGCTCGACGACGGCGGCGGCGATGTCCTCCGGCTCGCAGTTCTTCTGCCCCTTCGGGCTGCGCGTCCCGGCGACCAGCTCGGTGTTGGTGAACGTCGGCAGCACGGCGCTGACGTGCACGCCCCGATCCTGCACCTCCAGCCGGGTCGCCTCGGTGAAGCCGACGACGGCGGCCTTGCTGGCGTTGTAGAGGGCGAGGCCGGGGGTGAACATCACGCCGGCGAGCGAGGCGATGTTGATGACGTGCCCGGACCGGCGCGGCAGCATCCGGCCGAGGGCGAGCTTGGTGCCGAGCATCACGCCGTGGACGTTGATGTCGATGCAGCGGCGGGCGTCCGCGTCGCTCTCGTCGGTGACCGGCCCGATCGGCATGATCCCGGCGTTGTTGACGAGGACGTCGAGGGTCCCCGCGGCCTCCTCCGCCGCGTCCAGGAACGCGGTGAACGACTCGCGGGAGGTGACGTCCACGGTGAGGCCGGTGACGCCGAGCGACGCGGCGGCCTCCTGGACGGCGGCCTCGTCGATGTCGCCGATGATGACGGTGGCGCCCTTGGCCTTGAGGGCGCGGGCGGTGGCGAGGCCGATCCCCCGCGCGGCTCCGGTGATGGCGATGACCTTGCTCATTGCTGCTCCAGGCGGTCGAGCCGGACGGGAAGCCCGTCCTTCGGCGAGGGAAGGGACGTGGTGTCCAGGGGCCATTCGTACCGCGCGGGGACGCTCCAGCGGTAGCGCTGGAGGACCTGGTGCAGGATCGTCTTCACCTGCATCCCGGCGAAGTACAGCCCGATGCACTTGTGCGCGCCGCCGCCGAACGGGGCCCACGCGTACTTGTGGGCCTTGTCCTCGCGGCGCTCCGGCGAGAAGCGCTCGGGGTCGAACCGCTCCGGGTCCGCCCACCACTGCGGCATGTGGTGGTTGCTGAGCATCGGCACCACGACCATCGTCCCGGCGGGGACGTGGTAGCCGAGGATCGAGGTGTCCTTGACGACCTTGCGGGGCAGCGCCGGGACGGGCGGCAGCAGCCGCAGCGACTCCTTCATCACCATGTCGATGCCGGTGAAGGCGTCCAGGTCGGCGTAGGCCGGCTGCGGCTTGCCGAGGCCGACGGACTCCTCGCGCAGCCGCTCCTGCCATTCGGGGAACTTGGCCAGGTAGTACGACATCGTCGTCAGCGTGATGGTGGTGGTGTCGTGCGCCGCCATCAGCGCGAAGATCATGTGGTTGACGACGTCCTCGTCGGTGAACCGCTGCCCGTCGTCGGTCTCGGCCTGGCACAGCGCGGCGAACAGGTCGTCGCCGCCGTCGCGCCGCTTGGCGGGCAGGTGCCGGTAGAAGAACTCCTCCAGCACCTTGCGGGCCTGGAGCCCGCGGTGCCAGCGCAGCCCGGGGACGGGGAACCGCACGTAGGCCGTGCCCGCGCGGACGGCGTCGATGAAGGCGCCGTTGACCCGCGCGCGCTCGGCGTCGTCCAGGTCGACGCCCATGAACACGTCCACGGCGAGGTCGAGCGTGAGCTTCTTGATGTGGTCGTACACCTTGAAGCCGGGCCCGGGCTCCCACGCCTCGACGCCCTTGACGATGCCGGGCGCCATCGCGTCCATGTAGGCGCGCAGCCGGGCGGGCGTGAACGCCTGCTGCATGATGCGGCGGTGGTGCAGGTGCTCCTCGAAGTCGAGGAGCATGATGCCGCGCTTGAAGAACGGCCCGATGTAGTAGCTCCACGCGGGCCCGCTCGCGAACGCCTTGTCCCGGTTGACCAGGACGACCTCGGCGGCCTCGGGCCCCTGGACGGTGCAGGTGCGCTGCCCGAGCAGCCAGCCCCACGCGACGGGCCCGTACTGGTCGTAGCGCTTGCGGGCCATCCCGATCGGGTCGCGCATCACGGCGAGCGTGCTGCCGATGTAGGGGACGCCGGGCACGCCGGGGACCGGTTTCAGGCCGCTGCCCTGCGGCGGCGGCGCGAGGACGCTCGTCATGAACCCTCCGGGACGCGTGCAACAAAAAACCGGATTCTGTTGCTTTGTTCTAACGTAGCGGACGCCCGTAAGTCCAGACTTATCGCTCGTGACTTGCGCGTCAGCGCGCCTCGCGGGCCGACGGCGCCCGGAGCAGCCGCCGCCGCGCCGCGTCCGTCAGCGGCCGGTACGCGCCCGCCTTGTCCCGGTAGTAGGCGCGGCCGTCGCCGGCGGCGGGGACGCCCTCGTCCCGCAGCGGCGCCGTCCGCAGCCGCCGCCCCGCCGTGACGGGCATCTCGTCCACGACCCGCACCAGCGCGGGCCGCAGCCCCGGCTCGACCCGCAACAGCGCCTCCGACAGGTCGATGGCCTTCAACTCGCCGCCGTCCCGCAGAATGACGGCGGCGGCGGCCAGCTCCCTACCGCCCACAGGAATCCCGTAGACCGCGACGCTGTCGACGTACGGCAGGTCGCCGAGCGCGTCGCGGATGGGGCCGGGCGGGACGATGCCGTCGGCGGTGCGGATCAGCTCGGTCTCCCGCCCGACGAGCCAGTAGTCACCGTCGGCGTCCCGGCGGAACAGGTCGCCGGTGATCGTCCACGCGTCCTCGGGCCAGAACACGCCCCGCACCGGACGGGCCGCCGCGCCGATCGCCGACAGCCGGACCCGGGCGAGCAGCATGCCGATCTCGCCGGGCTCGCTCTTGACCGCGAACCCGTCGGGCCCCTCGGCGAGCCGCCCTTTCTCCAGGTCGTACCGCGCGAGCCGGACCCGCGCGCTGCCGGGCAGCGGCCGGCCGAGCGAGCCGGGCTTCTTGCCGCTCATGTTGACCAGCACCGCCTCGCCCTCCGTCGAGGCGTAGAACTCCAGGACCCGCGCGGGGGCGAACCGGTCCTCGACGCGCCGCCACAGCCCGCGCGGCATCCCCGACCCGATGAACAGCCGGACGGCGTGGTGCCGCTCGGCCGGGTTCGGCGGCGCGTTCACGAGTTCGCGCAGCATCGTCCACGTATAGGACGCGACGGTCACCCCGTAACGGCGCGCCTCGTCCCAGAAGGTCTCAGGATCGAACGAACTCGCCAACGCAAGCCGCGCACCCCCGGCCACCGCACCGCCCAAGCTCATTAGCAAGGCGGACGAATGCTGTAGCGGAGTGATGCTGTAGACGGTGTCGGACGACGAGAGCGCCGCCGACGAGGCGGTGCCGAACGCCGACAGAGCCCACCGCCGGTTCGTGATGCGGCTGGCCCGCAACTGCTCGCCGTCGCCCCGGAACAGCACGAACGCGAGGTCCCCGGCGCGCCCCGGGTTCGCCCGGTACCACCCCGGCAGCTCCACCTTCGCGGGGTCGATGGTCTCCATGTCGATCAGCGTCCCGCGGTCGCCGCGCCCGACGCCGCCGAGCAGGTAGCCCTGGACGCCGTCCAGCCGCGCGGCCATCCCGGCGTGCTCCGGGTCCGCGATGACCCGCGTGACCTGGCCCAGCCGCGCCTCCGCGGCCGGATCGCCGTCCGGGCGCAGCAGCACCGCGACGGCGCCGAGCCGGCTCAGCGCCGCGACGAGCGCCAGCGCGGTCGGCCGCGTCTCCATCAGCACGCCCACGGCGTCGCCGCGCCGCACCCCGATGTGGATCAGCCCGCGCACCACGGCGTCGACGCGCCGCTTGGCCGCGTCGTGGGTGTGCGCGCGGCCCTGGTACAGGAAGAAGACCTCGCCGGGCCGGTCCCGGGCCTGCTCGTCCAGCAGCAGCCCCATCGACATGCGCGTGTCGGACTGGATGCGCTCCAGCCGCGCCAGCCGGGGCAGGTTCTGCGCGGCCTCCCCGCTGAGCTGCCGGGTGCCGTGGACGACCTGCGACGCCGTCCGGAGCGCCGACCGCGCGGCGCTGGCCCCGATGCCCATCGCCAGGTGCAGCCCGTAGCCCGCCGCGCCGCCGGGCAGGCCGGCGGGCTCGGCCTCCTCGTCCCCCGCGACCGGCGCGACGATCTCCGGAAGCTCGTCCTTGCCCTCCCGCCACAGCGCCCACGACGCGACGGCGGGCCAAGTCTGCGCGATCGCGAGGCTGCCGACGACGAGCCCGAAGTGCCCGGCGCGCAGCGACGCCTCGTACACCTGCGCGCGCGGCGCGGCGCGGCGGATGCCGCGCACCATCGGCGGCGAGGCGATCTCGTCGACCTCCCCGACGAACGTCAGCACGGGGCAGGTGATGTCGGCGAGCGTCACCAGCCGGTCGCCGATGACGAACCCGCCGGTGAGCATGCGGTTGTGCTGGATGAACTGGCGGAGGAACTCGGCGAGCGCGGGACCGGGCCACGACACCCACCCGTCCCGCTCCAGGAACCGCCGCTGCCGCTCCCTGGGCGCGAGCCGCTCACGGTCGTGCAGCTGCAGGATGAAGTCGACCCGCGACCGGACCGACTTGACCGGGCTCAGGGCCTGGAACCCGAGCCGCGTCACCCACCCCGGCACCGCGAACCCGCCGAGCACCCAGTCGGGGATCCGCTCGACGCCCTCCGACGCGAGCCAGCTCGGCAACCCGAACGGAAGCCCCTGGCTGGTGTCGGACGGGCTGCCGAACGTCACGACCGACTCGATGCCGTCGCTGCGCCGGTAGGCGGCGGCCTGGTAGACGAACATGCCGCCCTGCGAATACCCGGCGAGGTGGACGTCCCGCCCGGTCGCCCTGCGGATCCGGTCGACGGCGTCGCTGACCGCCAGCACGTGGTCGCTGACGGTCCGCTCCAGCCCGCCGGGCTCCCGCTCGGGCGCGCCGAAGTCGACCACCCACGGGTCGACGCCGAGGTCGTGCAGGACGCGCACGGCGCTGACCCGCGAGGAGATGTCGTACACCTCCGCGGTGATCATCAGCGGCGGGACGAGCAGCACCGCGGGCCCGCCGGCCGCGTCCGGGAAGTAGTGCCGCAGCCGGTACACGCGCTGCTCGGTCACCACCTCGCACGGCGAGGCGTCCTCATCGGTGTCGAACCCGCCGAAGCGGGCGACCTCCAGGGCGTTCTGGGCGGTGGAGCCCAGGCGGGCGCCCAGGCGGAACAGCGTTCTGGCAACAGCCGGCATCGTCGACCTCTCACAGCGTCACCGCCATGTTGTCGTGTTATCACCGGCTTTAGCAATCAGCGGACGACCCGTGCGCCGTCCATCTGGCCGCCCTGCAGCCGCTCCCACATGTACCGGCGGCGGGGCTTGCCGCTGGAGGTGCGCTGGATCAGCCCGGTGCCCACCACGATCGTGAGTTCGACGTCGTCGCCGACCCGGCGCCGCAGCGTCTCCCGCACGGACGGGATCCACTCCTCGCTCTGCGTCTCGGCGAACAGCGCGAGCCCCTTCTGCCCGGCGCCCGGCACGCCGACCACCACGATGCGGCCCTTCCCGAGCCCGCTCACCTCGGCGATCTTGGATTCGAGGTCCTCGACGTACACCGACCGGCCGCGCACCTTGATGCTGTCGCCCATCCGCCCGAGGACGAACAGCTGCCCCTCGTGGAAGAACCCGGCGTCCCCGGTGTAGACCTTCCCGTCCGCGAACCGCGTCGACTTGGCCTCGGCTCCCGCGTAGTACCCCGGGCAGGCCGAGGCGCCCCCGACGACGATCTCCCCGAGAAGCCCGTCCTCCAGGGGATGCCCGGAGTCGTCGACGATGACGACGGACACATCGCTCTCGGGCGTCCCGCACCCGACGACCCACCCGGCCTTGGCGCCGAGCGACTGGGCCCCGAGCCGGTGCTGGTCCAGGATCCGCACGGGCTGCCCGAACGCCAGCGCCTCCGGGTCGGGCCGGACGGCGAGCGGGTCGCGGGGCGCGTTGTCCATGGTGACCAGCAGCGTGGTCTCGGCCATCCCGTAGGCGGGCTTGAACATCGACCGCGAGAACCCGTAGGGCTCCACGAGCTGGGCGAACACCTCAAGGGCGTGCGGGTCGATCGGCTCGGCCCCGATCAGCGCCATCTTCCACCCCGAAAGGTCGAGCCCTTCCAGCTGCTCCGGCTTGACCCGCCGCGCGCAGTACGCGTAGGCGAACGGCGGCGCGGCCGTGTGCTGCGCCTCCGCGAAGCAGCGGATCCACCGTGCGGGGTCGCGGATGAAGTGGTCGGGCCGCATGAGCCGCAGCATCCCCTGCCGCGCGATGGGCGTGATGAACGTCCCGATGAGCCCCATGTCGTGGTAGAGCGGCAGCCAGGACGCGACGACGTCGCCGTCCTCGTACCCCGCCATCCGCGCGATGAGGTCGCTGTTGGCCTCCAGGTTCTCCCAGGTGACCATGACGCCGCGCGGGGCGCCGCTGGACCCGGACGTGAACTGCAGCAGCGCCAGCTCTCCCGCGGGCTGGACGTCGGCCTCGGCGCCCTGCCGGGGCTGCCACGGCTCGCCGCTCATCCCGGCCTGGTCCATGGCGCGCCCGGCGTACTCGGACAGGTCCTTGGACGCCACCACGAGCGCCGGCGACGCCTGCCGCAGGATGGCCGCGACGTGGGCGACGTAGTCGTCCCCGTCCTGGAAGAGCGGCGGCGTGATCAGGCAGACGGTGGCCCCCGCCGCCCACACGCCGAAGTACGTCTCGATGCAGGTGAAGTCCGTGGGGAGGATGAGGCACACGACGTCGCCCGGCCGGACGCCCTCCTCGATCAGCGCCCCGGCGGTGCGCCGCGCGGCGGACGCCAGCTCACCGTAGTCGCGGTACTCCCAGCCGCCGTCGTCGGCCGCGAGGTGCACGCCACGTCCGGTGTTCGGCCGGTCCAGCCATTCGCGCAGCGCAGATGCCATCGTCTTCCCTTCACCCTGATCCGCCACCCACGTGACTCGCGGGTAACTTCACCAGGACCGGACGCCTCCGTCAACCGGTTCGACCGGTCAAAGAGACCGGGCGGTCATTTGGAGGCTCCCGACAAGCGCGTCACCCGGCGGAGGCGGACGTCCGGCGCCCTTGCACGACCCGCGCGGCGAGCCGCCACCCGAGCAGCACGGCCCCGAGGAACAGGGTCGCCACGATGACGAACGCGAGCGCCGTCCCCTGCCCCGACACGGCCCGCAGCACCATGCCGACGGCGACGGCGGACACCCACACGCCGACCCCGGTCGGCACCAGCGCGTCGGCCCGCCGCCAGGCCCGGGTCAGGCCCCATCCGACCCCGGCTCCGACGAGGAAGGGCCAGGCGGTCGTGGCGAACCCCGCCAGGCTCGCGGCCTCCTCGTGCGAGGCCCGCCCGATCGCCACGAAGACGAGCACGGAGCAGACGTCCGCCAGCCCCGCCAGATAGTTGCGCATGCCTCCAGGCTAGAGCCGGAGACCAGTGACCTGACACGGGACCGGCCAGGCATTTTCCCGGTATCGGGCGGGTATCAGACCGAGCCAACGACCGAGTCACCTGGAGGCGTCATGGCAGAGCGAGGCGAGGACGGGAACTGGCCGCGCCTGCGGCTGGCGGACTGGACCGACACCCGCGAGACGCTGCACATGTGGATGCAGATCGTCGGCAAGATCCGGATGGCGCACGAGCCGCTGCTGAACCACTGGTGGCAGGTCACCCTCTACGTCAGCCCCAGGGGCCTGACCACGTCGTCGGTCCCGTACGGGAACGGCGCCTTCGACATCGAGTTCGACTTCGTCGACCACGTGCTCCGCATCAGGCGCAGCAACGGCGAGACCCGCGACCTGAACCTCGCCCCGAGACCGGTGGCTGACTTCTACACCGAGCTGATGAGCACCATGGACGACCTGGGCATCCGAACCCAGATCAGCGCCACACCGAACGAGGTGGACCCGGCGATCCCGTTCGCCGAGGACAACGAGAAATCCTCCTACGATCCCGAAGCCGCGCACCTCTTCTGGCGCCAGCTGATCCAGGTCGACCGCGTCCTGGGCGCGTTCCGCGCCCACTTCACCGGCAAGGTGAGCCCGGTGCACTTCTTCTGGGGCGCGATGGACCTGGCCTGCACCCGCTTCTCCGGCCGCCCGGCCCCCGCCCACCCCGGCGGCGCCCCGAACTGCCCCGACTGGGTGATGCTGGAGGGCTATTCGGGCGAACTCTCCAGCGCCGGCTTCTGGCCGGGCGGAGGCGAGGAGGGCGCCTTCTACTCCTACGCCTACCCGGAACCCCAGGGCTTCGCCGACCACAAGGTCCCCCAAGGCGCCCACTACGACCAGACCCTGGGCGAGTACGTCCTCCCCTACGAAACAGTGGCAGCCTCAGCAAACCCAGACGCAACAGCAGCAGACTTTCTCCAGGCCACCTACGAGGCAGCAGCAGAAAACGCAAACTGGGACCGACAAACCCTAGAAGAATCCCCAACCCGCCTAAACCACCACAAACAGGACTAAAGGGGGGTCTAGGGGCGAAGCCCCAGGGGCGGGCGGGCGGGGGATGGTGGAGGCACCGGGGGGAACGGGGGGTCGTCCCCCCGAAAACGGCGAAGGGTCCCCTCGGGGAAGCCGCAAAGCGGCGACCAAGGGGACCCTAGGACCAGTAGCGGGGGCAGGATTTGAACCTGCGACCTCTGGGTTATGAGCCCAGCGAGCTACCGAACTGCTCCACCCCGCGGCGATGGCTCAACTGTATGGGGTGGGGGGTGGTTAGGCAAATGGGCGGGTGCGGGGGTTTGGAGGGCGGCGGTGAGCATGGCGGTGAGGTCGGCGGTGTAGGCGTGGTGGTCGAGGGCGGGGGGCTGGTGTTGGGCGGTGCGGGTGGCGCGGTCGGCGAGGGCGGCGGTGAGAAAGGCGATGAAGTGCTGGACGCGTTCGAGGGCGAGGGGTTCGGGGTGGGTGGCGCGGCAGGCGTCTTGGAGGAGTTCGAGTTGGCGTTGGAGGGCGGTGCCGCGCAGGAGGGGCGGGAGGTGCCGGTCGCGGATTCCGGCGCGTCCGGCGAGTTGGGCGGTGATGCGGAGGAAGTCGCGGCCGTGTTCGGTGCGGAGTTCGTCGGCGGTGGGGTGGACGATGGCGGCGGTGATGGCGGGGAGGTCGCGGGGGTGGAGGCGGGGTAGGGCGGCGGCGCGGGCGGGTTCCATGCGGGTGATGCCGGCGTGGAGGACGGCGTCGAGGAGGCCGGCGCGGGAGCCGAAGTGGTAGGTGACGGCGGAGTCGTTGCCTTGTCCGGCGAGGGTGACGATGTCGCGGGTGCGGGCGGCGTCGATGCCGTGGGCGGCGAAGAGGTGGGCGCCGGCGTGCAGGAGGGCGTCGCGGGTGGCGCTTGCGTCTTTCGGCACGCCGATGATACTAACAGGGGGCGTTAATAACGACGCCTGTTAATAGCGGGAGGCCGCGCGCATGGCGGACGTCTACGACCCGTTCGACCCCGGTTTCCAGGCCGACCCCTACCCCGCCTACACCCGGCTGCGGGACGAGGACCCCGTCCACCGCCACGACGATCCGCCGTTCTGGGCGCTGTCCCGGTTCGACGACATCTGGGCGGCGACGCGGGACGCGGGGACGTTCTCGTCCGCGCAGGGCCTGACGTTCTATCCGGACGAGATCGGGACGCTGGGCCTGGCCCCGACGATCGTGATGCTGGATCCGCCGCGCCACACCGTCCTGCGGCGCCTGATCAGCCACGGCTTCACCCCGCGCCGCACGGCGGCCCTGGAGGGCCTCCTCCGCGAGTTCGTCCGGTCCCGGATCGCCCTCATGGAGCGCAAGGCGGCCGACGGCGAGACCCCGGACCTGCACCGCGACTTCTCCTCGCCCCTCCCCACGTACGCGCTCGCGCACCTGCTGGGGGTCCCCGAGTCCGACCGGGCCCGGTTCGACCCGTGGGTGTCGGCGCTGACGACCCTCCAGGACGACGGCTTCGACTTGAAGGCGCTGAAGGACGACGCGGTCGCCGCCGTCGCGGAGATGTTCGCCTACTTCACCGACGTGATCGCCGCGCGCCGCGCCGACCCGTCCGACGACCTGATCAGCGCGCTGACGGCGGCCGAGGCGGACGGGGAGCGCCTCACCGACTGGGACATCCTCGGCTTCTGCTTCGTGATGGTGGCGGGCGGCAACGACACCACCGGCAACCTGATCTCGCACGGGATCGCGCTGCTGGACGGCGACCACGCGCAGCGCGAGCGCCTCGCCGCCGACCCGTCCCTGATCCCGAACGCGCTGCTGGAGTTCCTGCGCCTGGAGAGCTCGGTGCAGGCCCTCGCGCGGACGACGACGCGCCCGGTCGTCCTCCACGGGACGGAGATCCCGGAGGGCGAGAAGGTGATGATGCTGTTCGGGTCGGCGAACCGGGACGAGCGGGAGTTCGGCCCGTCCGCGCACGAGCTGGACGTCACCCGGGAGATCCCGCGCCATCTGGGCTTCTCCAGCGGCGTCCACTTCTGCATCGGCTCGCACCTGGCGAAGCTGCAGGCCCGCGTCGCCCTGGAAGAGCTCCTCCAGGCCCACCCCGGCACAGGGGTGGACCTAGAGAACGCACAGCGGATCGCCTCCCCGTTCACCCGGGGCTGGGTCTCGCTCCCGGCCACGGGCATCGAGCCGGCCTAGCCCATGTGCGGGTACCGGTAGTCGGTCGGCGGGACGAACGTCTCCTTGATCGACCGCGGCGACGTCCACCGCAGCAGGTTGAAGACGGACCCGGCCTTGTCGTTCGTCCCGGACGCCCGCGCGCCGCCGAACGGCTGCTGACCGACGACGGCGCCGGTGGGCTTGTCGTTGATGTAGAAGTTGCCGGCGGCGTAGCGCAGCACCTCGGCGGTGTGCGCGGCGGCGGCCCGGTCGTCGGCGATGACGGCGCCGGTGAGGGCGTACTCGGCGGCCGACTCCATCTGGGCGAGCATCTCGTCGTACCGGTCGTCCTCGTAGACGTGGACGCCGAGGATCGGCCCGAAGTACTCGGTGCGGAAGATCTCGTTCTCGGGGTCGTCCGAAACGAGCACGGTGGGCCGCACGAAGTACCCGACGCTGTCGTCGTAGGTTCCACCGGCGACGACCTCGACCCCGGGGTCGGCGTGGGCCCGGTCGATGGCCGCCTTGCTCTTGGCGAACGCCCGCTCGTCGATCACGGCGCTCATGAAGTTGGACAGGTCGGCGACGTCACCCATGGCGAGCCCGTCGACCTCGGCGGCCAGCTCCTCCTTGAACCCGCCGTCCCAGATCGACCGCGGGATGTAGGCCCGCGACGCGGCGGAGCACTTCTGCCCCTGGTACTCGAAGGCCCCCCGCACGAGCGCGGTCTTGAGCACCGCCGGGTCGGCGGACGGGTGGGCGACGACGAAGTCCTTGCCGCCCGTCTCCCCCACGATCCGCGGGTAGCTCCGGAACTTCTCGATGTTGTTCCCGACGGTCTTCCACAGGTGCCGGAACGTCGCGGTGGACCCGGTGAAGTGGATCCCGGCCAGCTCGGGGTGCTGGAGCGCGACGTCCGACACCGCGAGCCCGTCGCCGGTCACGAGGTTGATGACGCCGTCCGGCAGCCCGGCCTCCTCCAGCAGCCGCATGAGCAGCACGGCCGAGTAGGTCTGCGTCGGCGACGGCTTCCACACGACCACGTTGCCCATGAGCGCGGGCGCGGTCGGCAGGTTCGCGGCGATCGCGGTGAAGTTGAACGGGGTGATCGCGTAGACGAACCCCTCCAGCGGCCGGTGGTCGGACCGGTTCCACACCCCGGCGCCGCTGATCGGCTGCTCGGCGAGGATCCGCCGCGCGAAGTGCACGTTGAACCGCCAGAAGTCGACCAGCTCGCACGGGCTGTCGATCTCCGCCTGCTGGACGGTCTTGGACTGGCCGAGCATCGTCGCGGCCAGCAGCGTCTCCCGCCACGGCCCGGCGAGCAGGTCCGCGGCGCGCAGGAAGATCGCGGCGCGGTCGTCGAACGCCATGTCCCGCCAGGCCGGTGCGGCCTTCAGCGCGGCGTCGATCGCGTCCCGCGCGTCCTCCCGCGTCGCGGTGCCGAACGTCCCGAGCACGGACGCGTGCCGGTGCGGCTGCACGACGGCGACCTTGGCGCCGGCTCCGAGCCGCCGCTCGCCGCCGATCGTCATGGGCAGGTCGATCGGCGCCTCGGCGGTCAGCTCGGCGAGGCGCGCCTCCAGCCGGGCCCGTTCGGCGCTGCCCGGCGCATACCCGCGCACCGGCTCGTTGACCGGCATCGGAACGTTGGTCACGGCGTCCATCAGGGGCCCTCCTTAGCGAGAGACGAACGAACGGAGAAAGAAGACGAGGTTGGCGGGCCTTTCGGCGAGCCGCCGCATGAAGTACCCGTACCAGTCGGCGCCGTAGGGGACGTAGACGCGCATCCGGTAGTCCTCGGCGAGCCGCCGCTGCTCACCGGCACGGATCCCGTAGAGCATCTGGAACTCGTAGGAATCGGGCGACCGCCGCGCCCCGAGCGCCTGCGCGATCTCGATCATCCGGGGGTCATGGCTGGCGATCATCGGGTAGCCGTCGCCCTCCATCAGCAGACGCAGCCCCCGCGCGTAAGCGCGGTCGACCTCGTGCCGCCCCTGGAAGGCCACCGAAGCGGGCTCGGCATAGGCGCCCTTCACCCACCGGACCCGCGAGCCCTCCCCGACCAGATCCCGCAGATCGCCCTCACTGCGCCGCAGCATCGCCTGGACGGCGACACCGACCCACGGGAAGTCGCTCCGCAGCTTGCCGAGCACCTCCAGCGTGGAGTCGACGGTCGTGTGGTCCTCCATGTCGAGGGTGACGGTCATGCCGATCCGCCCGGCGGCGGCGCAGATCTCCCGCGCGTTGTCGAGCGCCAGCTCCCCCGGCAGCGCCTGCCCGAGCGCGGACAGCTTCACCGAGGCGTCGGCGCCGGCCGCGAGCCCGCCCTCCTCGAAGACCGAGAACATCCGCAGATACGCGTCCCGCGCGGCCTCGGCCTGCGCGCGCTCCCGGGTGTCCTCCCCGAGGTGGTCGAGGGTCACCGAAAGCCCGGCGTCCGTCAGCTCCCGCACCGCCCGCACCGCGTCACCGAGCTCGTCCCCGGCGACGAACCGGTCGACGACGCCCCTGGTCAGAGGCATGGACGTGACAAGACCGCGCATCCGCCCGCTGCGCGCGGCGGCGAGGAGAACAGAAGCGAGCATGGGAGCCTCCAACGTCGAGGAACACCTCGAACCGTAGAAGCGCGCCCGCCGTCCCCCTACAGCCAAACGCCACTTTCAGGCGAGCTAGACTTCATACAAATGTACAAAGGAGTGGGATGCCCCTAGACCTCCAGGAGATCGCGGAACAGGCGGCCGACCTCCTGCAGGCCCCCGCCACACTGGAGGACCGCGACTTCCACCTCGTCGCCTACGCCGCCCACGGCGACACCATCGACCCCGTCCGGCTGGACTCGATCCTGCGCCGCCGCTCGTCCGAGGACGTCCGGGCCCGCTTCGAGCGGCACGGCATTGCCCGCGCGACGGGCCCGGTCCGCATCCCGGCGGACGCGTCCCTCGGCCAGCTCGCCCGGCTCTGCCTGCCCGTCCGCTGGCACAACGTGACCTACGGCTACCTGTGGCTCCTGGACGACCAGGAGCGCATCACGAGCGCCCAGGCCGCCAAGGCCATGCCGCTCTGCGAGCGCGCCGCCCTCCTCATGGCCCGCCAGGCCCGCGAGCGCGACGACCTGGGCTGGAAGGTCGCCGACCTGCTCTCCACCCACCCGGACGCCCGCACCCAGGCGGCGGACGACCTGACCGAGGCCGCCTCCCCCGAACCGCCCTTCGCCGTGGCGGTGCTGCGCACCCCGAGCCCGGAACCCCTCAACCCGTGGCAGCTCCCCCACTCCGTCCTGACGACGGTGTGGCAGCGCGACCACGTCCTGGTCATCCCGGCGTCGACCCCGACGCCCTCAACGGTCGACCGGGCCCGCCGCCTCCTGGAGGAACGCAACGCCCCCGTCCAAGCAGGCGTCTACGCCCCCTGCGCCACCCTGGAGGACGTCCACGAGGGCTGGCTCCGAGCCCGTGTGGCGGCCCGCACCGCCGCCCCCGGCGAAACCCGCGACTGGACGAACCTGGGCGTCCTGCGCCTCCTCCGCACAGCAGGCGACGAGGCCCTGACCCAGGCAACCCAGACCCCGGGCACCAACCGCCTGCTCGACAACCACGAACTGGCCGAAACGGCCCGCACCTACCTGGACCTGGCGGGCAACGTCCAGCAAACAGCGAAGGCGCTGAACATCCACCGCCAAACCCTCTACCACCGCCTGCGCCGCATAGAGGAGCTGACGGCCCTGACCCTCACCAACGGCCAGGACCGCCTGACCCTCCACCTGGCCCTAACGCTCTCCCCTCACCTGGCTCCCCCCACCTAGGACTGAGCCAGCTCGGCATGCTGAGCGCGCAGCTCCCGCTTGAGGATCTTGCCGCTGGGGTTCTTGGGCAGGGCGTCGGCGAGCACGACGTACTTGGGCCGCTTGTAGGGGGCGAGCCGCTCCCGAGCATGAGCGACGACGTCCTCGACACTGAGCTCCGACCCCGCCTTGGGCACGACGACGGCGGTGACGGCCTCGATCCAGTGCGGATGGCTGATGCCGAAGACGGCGACCTCCGCCACGCCGTCCAGCTCGTAGATCGCCTCCTCGACCTCGCGGCTGGCGACGTTCTCCCCTCCCGTCTTGATCATGTCCTTCTTGCGATCGACGACGGACAGGTAGCCGTCCTCCGTCATGACCCCGAGGTCGCCCGAGTGGAACCACCCGCCGCGGAACGCCTCCGCCGTCTTCTCCTCGTCCCGGTAGTACCCGAGGGCCGCGTGCGGGCTCCGGTGGACGATCTCGCCGATCTCCCCCGCCGCCACGGGGTTCCCGTCGTCGTCGACGACGACGGTCTCGACGTTGATGCCCGCACGCCCCGCGCTGCCGGCCCGCTCAAGCTGCTCCTCGGGCCGCAGGATGGTCGCGAGCGGCGCCATCTCGGTCTGCCCGTAGAAGTTCCACAGCCGCACCCCCGGCAGCCGCCGCAGCAGCTCCCGCAGCACCTCGACCGGCATCGGGGACGCCCCGTAGTAGCCCTTCCGCAGGCTCGACAGGTCGCGCCGCTCGAAGTCGGGATGCCGCAGCAGCGAGATCCACACCGTAGGCGGGCAGAACAGCTTGGTGACCTTCTCCCGCTCGATCGTCTCCAGCAGCGCACCGGGCTCCGGCGACGGCAGGATGATGCTGGTCGCCCCCAAGTAGACGTCGACCGAGAAGAAGCAGTCGAGCTGCGCGCAGTGGTACATCGGCAGCGTGTGCACCTCGACGTCGTCCGGGCTCATCTCGCCGTCGATGACGCAGCTGACGTACTGGGAGATCAGGGAGCGGCTGGAGAGCATCACACCCTTGGGCCGCGACTCGGTCCCCGACGTGTACATGAGCCGCAGCGGATCATCGTCCGCGACGAGCACGTCCGGCGCCACTTCGGGCCCGGCCGACCACCAGGCGTCGACGTCCTCCCAGCCGTCGCCCGCCGGAGCCCCGGAGAGCCCGATCCATCCCCGCACACCGCCCTCGACTCCGGCGGTCGCGAGCGCCTTCTCCGCCGTCGGGGCGAGCGCGTCCTCCGCGATGATCCCGGACGCCCCCGAGTGCCCGACGATGTAGGCGACCTCGTCGGCGTTGAGCATGAAGTTGACGGGCACGAGCACCACACCGAGCTTGGCCGTGGCGAACGCGATCACGGCGTACTGCCAGCAGTTGTGGCTGAGCAGCGCGATCCGGTCCCCCTTGGCGAGCCCCCGCGCCGCCAGCGCGTGCGCCGCCCGGTTGACCGCGACGTCGAACTCCGCGTAGGTGACCCGGAGCTCCCCGCTGACCACGGCGAGCTTCCCCGGATACCGCCGTGCCGTCCGATGCAGCAGATCCCCCACCGAGTGCTGCCGAGCACGAGCCACCGAGTCGGACATAGACCGCCCCTCCCGCAAAGTCCCAAGTGAGCCGCGATGAAACCACACCCGAACCCCACCCGCCACCCCCAAAAGGGGGTATAGGAGACACCCGAAAGCCGGTCACCCCTCCGGATAGAACAGGAAGAGCGTGCAGCCCTCCACCGACTGCGGCACATGGCTCGACCCGGCAGGGGCGTGGATGAAGGAGCCGGCGGGATAGTCGCGCTCCCCGTCGTTGAAGACGCCGGAGACAACGAAGACCTCCTCCGGACCGGGCGCGTGCACGTCCACGCCCTCCCACCGGCTGCCCGGATCCATCTCCAGCACCGCCGCCTTCGCCGCGCCTCCGGACCACAGCGGCCGAACCCGGATCCCGGGGAAGATCTCGCGAACGGGGGCGTCCTGCACCGCCGACCACACATATCCAGGCTGTTCGGTAGTCATGGCACCACCCTGGCCGCCCGCCACCGCCCTCGCCGAGTGTCAGAAAAGACGTCTTGCGGTACTTTCCTGCCATGCACCGCGTCGTGGCGCTGGTCCGCCCGCACCAGTCGACGTTCGAACTCGGCTTCCAAAGAGCCCTGGCAACAACCCCAGGCACCTACAGAAAAACCTTCGCCCAAACCCCAAACCCCCAGCCAAAAAAGGGGGTCTAGGGGCGAAGCCCCAGGGGCGGGCGGGTGGGGGATGGCGGAGGCACGGGGGGCTCCGGGGGGTCGCCCCCCGGGAATGGCGAAGGGTCCCCTCGGGGAAGCCGCAAAGCGGCGACCAAGGAGACCCCAGGACCAGTAGCGGGGGCAGGATTTGAACCTGCGACCTCTGGGTTATGAGCCCAGCGAGCTACCGAACTGCTCCACCCCGCGGTGATGTCTTAAGTCTATGGCATGGGTGGGAGTGGTTGGGTCGGTGGCGGTCATTTGCAGGCGGGGATGTGGCCGTTGCCGGTGTTGAGGGCGTTGATGGCCTGGATGGTGCCGTTGAGGGTGTCGGCGCGGACGAGGCGGAGGCCGTCGGGGCGGGCGGCGACGGCGTCGGTGCAGTTGTCCTTGGGGGTGAGGAAGACGGTGGCGCCGGCCTTGCGGGCGGCGATCATCTTCTGCTGGATGCCGCCGATGGGGCCGACGTGGCCTTCGGGGGTGATGGTGCCGGTGCCGGCGATGAATTTGCCCTGGGTGAGGGGGCCGGGGGTGAGCTTGTCGTAGATGGCGAGGGAGAACATGAGGCCGGCGGAGGGGCCGCCGATGTCGCCGATGCTGATGTCGATCTTGAAGGGGAACTTGTACTGGTCGGACAGGACGATGCCGACGACGGCGCGTTTGCCGGAGGGGTCGGCGACGGTCGTGACCTTGGCCTTCTGCTCGGTGCCGCCGCGCCGGTAGTCCAGGGTGACGGTGTCGCCGATCTTGCGTTTGGCCATGGCGCCGGTGACCTGGGAGACGCTGGTGACCTTGGCGCCGTCGAGCGCGGTGATCTCGTCGCCGGGCCGCAGGATCCCGTCGGCGGGGCGGCCTTTCTGGACGCCGTCGACGACGACGCGGGTGGTGAGGGGGATGCCGAGCTGGTGGAGGGCGGCGGCTTCGGCGTTCTGCTGGGAGTCCTGCATCGCCCGGGTGTTCTCTTGGTCGACCTGCTTCGGCGACTCGTTCTTGGGGAAGATCGTCTCTTCGGGGACGATGGCGGTGTCGCCGTCGAGCCAGCCGCGCAGGGCGGTGAAGAGGTCGATGCGGCCGCCGGGCCCGCCGCGGTAGGTGACGGTGGTGAAGTTGAGGTGCCCCTGGTCGGGGTAGGTCTTGCGGCCTTCGATGCGGATGAGGGGCTGGCCTTTGTCGTTCGTGCCGAGGGTGTTGCTCGTGGGGCCCGGCATCAGCGCGACGTAGGGGACGCGCATGAAGGAGCCGATGACGGCGAGCAGGAGGACGAGCACGCTCGCGGCGGAGAGCGTGGCGGCACGACGAGACATGCCGGAAACTCTATGCGGTCAGGGGGCTCAGCAGGCCCCGACCCACTCGTCGCCGCCGTCGGCGAAGGTCTGGTGCTTCCAGATGGGGACGCCGGCCTTGAGGTCGTCGATGAGCCGGCGGCAGGCGTCGAACGCTTCGGCGCGGTGGGCGCTGGAGGCGGCGACGATGACGGCGATGTCGCCGATGCGGAGGTCGCCGACGCGGTGGACGGCGGCGAGGGCGAGGACGGGGTGGTCGGCGGCGACCTTCTCCATGACGGCGCGCAGTTCCCGTTCGACGGTGGGGTGGGCGCTGTAGGACAGGCCGCTGACGGCGCGCGCGTGGTCGTGGTCGCGGACGGTGCCGGTGAACAGGGCGATGCCGCCGGCGCTCGGGGCGCCGACGGCGCGGTAGACCTCGTCGACGGACAGGGGCGTCTCGCGGACGCCGGCCAGCCGGATGACGTCGCCGGCTTCAACGCTGTGGGTCACGTTCCGCAGGCTACCTCCCGGCGGCCGTCCTATTCCGGGCGGGACGCGCCGGGGTCGTCGGGGTCGAAGGTGGCGGCGAGCACGTCGGGGAGGCCGGGCACGAGGTCGGGCCCGCGCAGGACGGCGTCCTCGCTGTCGTGGCTGCGCATGCGGACGGCGGCGTGGCGGGCGCCGTCGCGCAGGACGCCGACGACCATGCGGACCTCTTCGCGGGCGGGGTGGTTCCCGACGAACGCGGCGGCCTCGGCGGCGTCGTCGGGGATGTCGTCCTCGACGCCGGGGGGCAGGACGACCCGTTCGATGACGAGGACGCAGCCGTCGACGGTGTCGGGCCAGACGATGCCCGCGAGGGCGTCTTCGACGCTGCTTTCCTCGGGGAGCCCTTCCTGTTCGATGGGGACGAGCGCGTCGGCGTCGGCGGGCAGCTGGTCGGCGAGGCCGGGCTCGGCGCGGCGGAGTTCGGCGCTGCGGACGAGCGCGTACAGGCTGGGGGCGCTGTCCCAGCCCTTCTCCGCCGAGTGACGTTCAAGATCGAGCACGGCTGTTTCCAAATGACTCACGGGGCCATCTTTCCCCTTCCTGCGACGGTGAGTGCCGGAACCCTCGCGCCAGTCGGTAAGTTGCATCTACAGCACCGGCGGGCGGCCGGTGAGCGAGTTTCTCGATCGGAGGGGCCGACTTGACCTTCCGGACTCCCGCTTTCGGGCGCCGGCTCGGTACCGGACGGACGCGGATCGTCTTGCCCGCTCTGGTGGCGCTGGCCGTGCTGCTGGTCGCGTTCTTGATCTTCACGGCCGTGTACACGGACCTGCTGTGGTATCGCTCGATCGGTTTCTCCGAGGTGTACACCACGCAGCTGCAGGCGAAGATCGTCCTGTTCTTCGGCGCGGGGCTGCTGATGTCGCTGGTGGTGGGCGCCAATGTGATGGTCGCGTACCGGCTGCGTCCGGCGTACCGGCCGCTGTCGGTGGAGCAGCAGGGCTTGGAGCGGTACCGCTCGGTGATCGATCCGCGGCGCCGGATGATCGCGGTGTCGCTGCTGGGGCTGCTGGGCGTGCTGACGGGTTCGTCGGTGGCGGGCCAGTGGCCGGTGTGGCTGGCGTTCCTGAACCGCACGCCGTTCGGCGTGGAGGACCCGCAGTTCCACAAGGACGTGTCGTTCTACGTCTTCACGTACCCGTTCATGCGGCTCGTGCTGGGTGTGGTCTTCGCGACGGTGATCCTGTCGATCCTGGCCGCGGTGATGGTGCACTACCTGTACGGGGGGCTGCGGCTGCAGGGGCCGGGCGACAAGGCGAGCCCGCCGGCGCGCGCGCACCTGTCGGTGCTGTTCGGGCTGTTCATCCTGCTGAAGGCGGTGGCGTACTGGTTCGACCGGTACGGCCTGATGCATTCCGAACGCGGGGTGGCGACGGGCGCGTCCTACACCGATGTCAACGCGCTGCTGCCGGCGAAGACGATCCTCGCCGTGATCGCGCTGTTGTGCGCGGCGATGTTCTTCAGCAACCTGCTGCGGCGCGGCATGATGCTGCCGGGCGTCGGCTTCACGCTGCTGGTGCTGTCGGCGATCCTGCTGGGCGGGGTGTACCCGCTGCTGATCCAGCAGTTCCAGGTGAAGCCGGACGAGCTGGCCAAGGAGCGCGAGTACATCGCGCGCAACATCAAGTTCACCCGGGCCGCCTACGGCGTGGACGGCGCGAAGGTCGTCCCGTACGGCACGCAGCCCGTGACGGACAAGAAGCAGCTCCAGGAGGACGCCGACAAGCTCGGCGGCGTGCGCGTCCTCGACCCGAACGTGGTGGGCGAGACGTTCCAGCAGCTGCAGCGGATCCGCCCGTTCTACCAGTTCCCGGACACGCTGGACGTGGACCGCTACCAGGTGGACGGCAAGCTCGTCGACACGGTCGTCGCGCTCCGCGAGCTGTCGGGCGCGCCGGCCGGGCAGCGCAGCTGGGTGAAGGACCACATGGTCTACACGCACGGCTACGGCTTCGTGTCGGCGTACGGCGACCGGTTCGACTCCCGCGAGCCGGCCTTCATCACCCGCGACATGCCGGCGTCCCCGGACCAGCGGATCCAGGTGGCGAAGCCGGAGATCTACTTCGGGGAGCGCTCGCCGAAGTACTCGGTGGTCGGCGGGCAGGGCCAGCAGGAGCTGAACTACCCCGACAACAGCGAGTCGGGGCAGCAGAGCAGCACCTACGCCGGGCAGGGCGGGGTCCGCATCGACTCGTTCCTGAACAAGCTGCTGTACTCGGCGAAGTTCCAGGACAAGAACCTGCTGCTGTCGGGCGCGATCAACAAGGACGCCAAGATCCTCTACGACCGGACGCCGCGCCAGATGGTGCAGAAGGCGGCGCCGTGGCTGACGCTGGACGGCGACCCGTACCCGGCGGTGGTGAACGGCCGCATCCTGTGGATCGTGGACGGCTACACGACGTCCAGCAGCTACCCGTACTCGGAGGAGATGAGCCTCGGGGAGGCGACCCGCGACACCATCACCGACACGCGGTCGGCGGTGGCGCGGCAGGCGAACGACCACATCAACTACATGCGGAACTCGGTGAAGGCCACGGTGGACGCCTACGACGGCACCGTGCACCTCTACCAGTGGGACGAGAACGACCCGGTGACGAAGACGTGGATGAAGGTGTTCGACAACACCGTCCAGCCGCGCTCGTCGATCCCACCGGAGCTGGAGGCCCACTTCCGCTACCCGCAGGACCTGTTCAAGGTGCAGCGCAAGGTCCTGACCAAGTACCACGTGACGGACCCGTCGGCGTTCTACAACGGCGAGGGCTTCTGGGAGGTCCCGCAGGACCCGACGGTGAAGGGCAAGCGGCAGCCGCCGTACTACCAGAGCCTGCGGATGCCCGGCCAGGACACCGAGTCGTTCTCGCTGACGACGGTCTTCAACCCGCGCAACAACCCGCAGCTGGCGGCGTTCATGGCGGTCGGGTCGACGCCGGGGCGCGACTACGGGCAGATCCAGATCCTGCAGATGCCGCGGAACGCGCAGCCGCCGGGTCCGGGCCAGGTGCAGAACTCGTTCGAGACCGACTCGAAGGTGAAGAGCGACCTGTTCGCGCTGCGGCAGGGCGGCACGAAGACCGTGGCCGGCAACCTGCTGACGATCCCGTTCGGCGGTGACCTGCTGTACGTGGAGCCGATGTACACGAAGGCGGCGGGCGGCGCGGAGCAGCAGCCGTACCCGATCATGGGCAAGATCCTGGTCCGGTACGGGGAGAGCATCGCGGCGGCGGACACGCTGCAGGACGCGCTGAAGCAGGTCCTCGGCGGGGCGGGCGCGCCCGCGCAGCCCGGGGCGCCGCCGCAGTCGCCGGGCGCGCCGGGCGGGCAGCAGCTGAGCGCGGCGGCGCAGAAGGCGATCGGCGACCTGAACAAGGCCGTGACCGACTACGAGAACGCCCAGAAGAAGGGCGACTACCCGGGCATGGGCGAGGCCTGGAAGCGGATCAAGGACGCGCAGGCCGCGCTGGCGGCGGCGGGCAAGTCCGCGCCGAAAACGTCGCCGAGCCCGGCACCGTCCCCGTCCGGGTCGCCGCCGGGGTCGCCGTCGCCGTCACCGAGCGCCACCCCTCCGGCGAGCTGAGGGGGTCGCCGCTGACCCCGGCCGGGGGTCAGCGGCGGCGCTTGCGGGCGCGGCGGATCGCGGCGGCGGCGCCGATCGCGGCGACGGTGGCGCCCGCGGCGGTCGCCATCGTGGCCTCCTTGCCGCCGACGCGGCGGCCGACGACGGCGTGCCGTCCGGCGGTCTCCTCCATCACGGCGCGCAGGGCGGCGGCGTTGTCGTGCAGCGGCTTCCACCCGGCGGCCCGCAGCCGGGCGCAGTCGACGACCCACGGGTAGGCGACGTAGTGCAGGTCGGTGGCGGGCGCCGGGGTCATGCCGAGCCGGTGCAGCCGCTGCGCCATGCCGAAGGTGAGGGCGGCGGGCAGCTCGAAGGTGCGCTTGCCGGTGATCTCGGCCACCTCGTCGGGGCCGAGCCAGCCCTCGCTGCCGACGGCGACGGGCCCGCGCACGTCGTCGATGACGACGGTCTCCAGCGCGGACGCGAGGTCCTCGATGTGGCAGAACTGCCAGCCGGGGGTGCTGCCCTTGACCGACAGCAGCCGGGGCGCCTCGAAGTGGCGGGTGATCACGGTGTCGACGCCGGGGCCGGCGAGCGCGGCGGGGCGGACGACGGTGACGTCCAGGCCGGGATGGGTGACGGGCGCGGTCGCGGCCAGCTCCTCGATCTCCAGGAAGTCCCCGGCGATGCTGGTGCTGGCCTCGGCGAGCAGCGGCGCGTCCTCGGCCAGCGGCACCTCGTTGCCGGGCTCGGCCCCGTAGACCATCGCGGACGTGACGAGGACCACCCGGCGGACGCGGGCCGCCGCGGCGGCGGTGACGACCGTCTGGGCGCCGCGGACGTTGTGGGTGCGGCGCTCGCGCGGGTCGGCGTCCGGGGACCGCTCGATGTCCAGGTTGACGAGCACGTCGACGTCGGAGAGCCGCCCGGACAGCAGCGGGTCGCGGATGTCGGTGACGCGCCAGGTGACGCCGGGCACGTCGCCGCGCTGCCCGTCGACGGCGACGACCTTGCGGATCTCTTCCCGTTCGGCGAGCCGGGCGGCCAGCAGCCGTCCCGCCCCGGAGGCGGCGCCGGTGACGGCGACGACCGGGCCCTTGCTACGCCGAGGGCGAACCTTGCCCGTTGCCACGGGGCTGCCCCCTTCCTTGAGTACGCGACCTTGCCGGGACCGGCTAACGTTGCGGATATGAGCCCATCATGCATCCCAGGGGCGAACCGATGAGTGACACTCCCTTCGGCTTCAACCGTCCCGGCAACGGCGACGACGACGACCGGCCCCAGGATCCATTCAAGGGCATGGGCGGCGACATGGCGCAGTTCGCCGACATGCTGCACCGGTTCGCCGACATGATCGGCGCACAGGGTGCGGGCGGTGGGGGCGGCGGCCCGCTGAACTGGGACCTGGCCAAGAACATAGCGCGCCACACGGTGGTGGAGCAGGGCGACCCGTCGGTGGTGGACGCCGAGCGCCGCCAGGTCGTGGAGGCGCTGCGCCTGGCCGACCTGTGGCTGGACGAGCGGACGACGCTGCCGGCCGGCATCCGGACGCCGCAGGCGTGGAGC
This sequence comes from Actinomadura sp. NPDC049382, assembly GCF_040677125.1. Lineage (NCBI taxonomy): Bacteria > Bacillati > Actinomycetota > Actinomycetes > Streptosporangiales > Thermomonosporaceae > Actinomadura > Actinomadura sp. NPDC049382. Next base: position 43,888 of record NZ_JBFARO010000021.1, on the reverse strand, counting down.
CGGTCCGAATGGATCGAGCAGACGATCCCCGTGTGGGCGAAGGTCTGCGACCCGATCGCGACCCGCATGGTCGACTCCATGGGCGGGGCGCTCGGCGGCGGCGAGATCCCCGCCGACGTGCAGGCGATGGCCGGCCCGCTGATCGGCATGGTCAAGCAGATGGCGGGCGCGATGGTCGGCGGCCAGGCCGGGCAGGCGCTCGGCGCGCTGGCCCGCGAGGTCACCGGCTCGGCCGACGTGGGCCTGCCGCTCGCGCCGGACGGCGTCGGCGCGCTGCTGCCCGCCGGGGTCGAGGCGTTCGGGCAGGGCCTGGAGGTCTCCGACGACGAGGTCCGGCTCTACCTGGCGTTGCGCGAGGCCGCCCACCAGCGGCTGTTCACGCACGTCCCGTGGCTGCGCTCGCACCTGCTGGGCGCGGTCGAGGAGTACGCGCGCGGCATCACCGTCGACCTGTCCGGGATCGAGCAGGCCGTGCAGGGCCTCGACCTGAGCAACCCGGAGGCGCTCCAGGAGGCGCTGGGCGGCGAGATCCAGCTCCAGCCGGAGGAGACGCCCCGTCAGAAGGCGGCGCTGGCCCGGCTGGAGACGGCGCTCGCGCTGGTCGAGGGCTGGGTCGAGACGGTCGTGAACGAGACCGCGGAGGGGCGGCTGCCCGGCTCGGTGAAGCTGGCCGAGGCGGTGCGGCGGCGCCGCGCGACCGGCGGCCCGGCGGAGCGCACGTTCGCGACGCTGGTCGGCCTGGAGCTGCGGCCCCGCCGGCTGCGGGAGGCCGCCGCGCTGTGGCGGTCGCTGACGGAGGCGCGCGGCACGCAGGGCCGGGACGCCGTCTGGGACCACCCCGACCTGCTCCCGACGGCCGACGACCTCGACGATCCGGACGGCTTCGTGCACGGCCGCGAGGAGATCGAGGGCCTGTCCGACCTCGACTGGTCCGACCTGACGAAGGCGCCCGAGGAGGGCGGCGAGCCCGGCGAGAAGGGCCCCGACGAGAAGGGCTCGGACGAGAAGGGCTCGGACGAGAAGGGCCCGGACGAGGGTGACCCAGGCGGCGGAGCCCGCCCGGACGACGGCGGGCCGCGCGCATGAGCCGCGCACGCCCGTCCCGGGTGCCCGGCTGCCGGTACGAGCCCGGATCGTCCACGAACGCGGTCCGCCGCCGGGTGGCGCGCGCCAGCCTGTGCTGGCAGCGCCCGATCGACCAGGAGCGGCGCCGCCGCCGGCCCGACAACTCCCGCTATCCGCGGGTGGGCCGGGCCTGACGGCGCCCGGAGACGCAACGCGGCCGCCCGGGCAGCCGGGCGGCCGCGCCTTTCCGCCGGCCGCTCCACCGAAAGCGCACCGCAGGTCACGGAAAATGACTCATTGAGCGGATAAGCGCGCCCACGTACGCTGATCCCGTCATATCCGGCGGCACATGCGCATCGAGGGCAGGCTTCGGTTGGACAGGTTCCGTTCCTTCGTCAGGTTCGCCTTCGGTGTCGCCCTGGTCGGCGTGCTGATCAACCTGGCCTCCAGCTATATCGACGACCGCTATCCGGCGGCTCGGGAACTGCTGCTCGGCGTCGCGCTGGGCGCCCTGGTCCTGTGGTTACTGGTACTGCTCACCCAGTACGTCTTCTCCTATCTGGTGGGCGGCCGGTACGCCGTCGAGGCGCTGATCCTGAACTCCCGGAACGAACTGCTGCTGTACCGGCATCCGCACCACAAGGTGATGCTGCCGCCGGGCGGCCGCGTCAAGCGCTCGGAATTCCCGAACTTCGCGTTGCAACTGCGCCTGGAAGAGCGGCTCGGGCTCAATCCGCGCGATTACCGGTTCGACGAGAGCTTCCATCACGGCATCGACGGGAACACCGGGCACCTCGGCGAGATCCAGCGCTTCGCGGCGCCCTTTCTGGTGCAGCGCGAGATCCATCGGCAGCGCGGGTTCGTGCAGTTCCACTACGACCTGATTTACGTCCTGCGGCTGCTGGACGACCAGACGGCGTTCGACGCGCCGAAGTACAGCCCCGTGCACTTCGTGGACCTCGCGGCGCTGCGGGAGATGGTGGCGCAGCAGCGGTCGTTCCCGGACGTCCTGGACGCCTACCGGCGGGTCCTCGCGACGCTGGACGGCGCGCGCCCGTGATCAGGATCAGGTTCCCGCGCGGCGTCACCCCGCCGGCCTGGTTGGCGGACGGCGGCGAGGACGTCCAGGTCACCGATGATCCGGCCGTCATCGCGCTGGAGGAGGAGAAGAACACCGAGCGGCAGCGGGCGGCGGTGGACCGGGTCCTGCGCCCGCGGTTCGAGCGGGCCTGGTCGGCCGGCGACCCCCTGTTCCACCTGGTCTCGGTGGAGACGCGCGCGGGCTGCAACCACAACTGCTCGTTCTGCCCGGTCTCGCGGTCGGTGGACCCGCGTCCGCCGGGGGAACTGGACCTGGCGGTGGTCGAGCTGATCGCCCGCCAGCTGGGCGAGCTGGGCTACGACCGGCGGATCGCGCTGTTCGGCAACAACGAGCCGCTGCTGGACGCCCGGCTCCCGGAGATCGTGGGCGTCTTCCGCCGCGCCTGCCCGGCGGCGGAGCTGCGCGTCCTCACCAACGGGATCCTGGCCCGGACGGCGCTGGTGGCGGAGCTGTTCGAGGCCGGGCTGTCGACGCTGACGATCAACAACTACACCGACGGCCGCCGCGTCATCGCGCCCGTCCGCGAGTTGGTGGCCGAAGCCGGCCGCCTGCGGCATCATGACATACGGATCAGCGTGCGGCGCCGGACCGAGGTCCTCACGACGCGGGCGGGCCTGGCACCGAACAAGCCCCGGCCGGCCGCGGGGCCTCACGGCTTCTGCGCGCTTCCGTTCACCGACCTGCACATCTCGTACACCGGTGAGGTGAACCTGTGCTGCTTTGACGCCCACGGCAAGGTCCGCATGGGAGACGTGGCCGAGACGCCACTGGTGGAGATCTGGCGGTCGGCGCTCTTCGCGCACCACCGCTCCGCCCTGCTGCGCTCCGCCCGCGCCGAGCTGGACCTGTGCCGGCACTGCGACTTCGACGGTTTCCGAGACCCCGCCCCCACCGCGTCCCGGCCGCTGACCCGCGACGACATCCTGCTATCCGGGAGCATCGACCCATGAACAAGACCGACGTCATCGACCGCACGGCCGAGTACGCCAGGGAGACGCTGGAGGCCGACTCCTCGGGGCACGACTGGTGGCATGTGGCGAGGGTCCGCAGGCTGGCCCTGGAGCTGGCCCGCGAGGAGCAGGCCGACCTGCACGTCGTCGAGCTGGCCGCGCTGCTCCACGACATCTCCGACTACAAGCTCAACGGCGGCGACCTGACCAAGGGGCCGCGCCGGGCGTTCGAATGGCTGGTCGGGCTGGGCGAGCCGGAGGGCGTCGCGCGGGACGTGGCGGACATCATCGCCGCGATGTCCTTCAAGGGCGCGGGGACGGCGTCGGAGATGGCGACCATCGAGGGCAAGGTCGTGCAGGACGCCGACCGGCTCGACGCGATCGGCGCCATCGGCGTGGCGCGCGCGTTCGCCTACGGCGGCTACAAGGGCGAGCCCATGCACGTGCCGGGCCTGTCCCCGCACCTGCACACGTCGCTGGACGACTACCTGAACCGCCAAGGCAGCACGATCAACCACTTCTACGAGAAGCTCCTGCTGCTGAAGGACAGGATGAACACCGCCGGCGGGCGCAGGCTGGCCGAGCGGCGGCACCGCGTCCTGGAGCGGTTCCTCGACGACTTCCTCACCGAGTGGGACGCCGAGGACATCGGATGAGCCGGGGGCCCGCCGACTCGCCGGCCGGCGCGGCCCGGCACGCCGACGCGATCTCGCTGCTGCGGCGGTGGCAGGCGCCCGACCCGCGGCAGGGCCGTCTCCGCGAGGCGTTCCTGGAGCACCTGCTCGCCCATCCCGACGGCACCGACCGCGGCTGCGACGCCGGTCACATCACGGTCGGCGTCGCCGTCCTCGACCGGGCGCGCGCGCACGTGCTGCTCACCCACCACCGCAAGATGGGCCGGTGGGCGCAGCTCGGCGGCCATTGCGAGCCCGGCGACCCGACCCTGGCGGCCGCCGCGCGGCGGGAGGCCGTCGAGGAGTCCGGCATCCCGGATCTGGAGGTGGCGGGCACTCCCCTGCGCCTCGATCGCTACCACGCTCGGTGCGGCGGCCGTGACCTGCCGCATCTGGACGTCCAGTTCACGGCCACGGCTCCGCCCGGGGCCGTGCCGGAGCCGGTGCCCGGCGGTGACGAGGCGCGGTGGTTCCCGGTGGGGGCGCTGCCGGCGTCGGCGGACGAGGGCACGCGCGCCCTGGTGCGGCACGCGCTCGCCGTCGGGACGCCGGGCTGAGGGGTTCAGCGGCTGAGCGGGTGGCCTTCCAGGAGGGCGCGGGTGTTCTCCCAGCCCTCCAGGCCCGGGTCGAGGAACCGCAGGTCGGCGGGGGTGCGGAGGCGGTGCCAGCCGGGGCCCTGCGGCACCAGGCCGGGGCGTGGCGCGGCGGCGCGCAACCGGGACAGGGCGTCCGGGGTGTCGAGGTCGACGTCGTGCAGGGCGGCGGCGAGCCAGCCCGGGAGAGGGAGGCGCGCGGCGAGCGCGACCAGGCCCTGACCGGCGCCTTCGGCCTGGCAGGCGGCGGCCGGGGCGCTGCCGAGGGCGCGGAACAGCTTGCCGAGCAGCAGCGGCGGCAGGTCGGGGGCGTCCGGGGCGACCAGTGCCGCGGACCCGGCGCCCAGCGCGTGCAGGGCCGCGAACGCGCCGGCGAGCGTGCCCTCCCGGACGATCGGCGTGCCCGGCCAGGTGACCGCCTCGGCGTCCGGCTGGTGGGGCGGGTCGAGGACGAGCGCGGGCGTCACCAGTTCGAGCCCGGCGACGACCTCGTAGGCGTCCTCCAGCAGGGCGAGGCGGAACTCGTCGGGATCGACGCCGGCGGGCGGCGCGCCCCCGTTCCGGGCGGGGAACGAGAGCACCGCGGCGAACCGGGCGGACGCGGCGGGACCGTCGGTCACCCGGCGGCCTCGCGCGGGAACTCGTCGCCGGTGTGCAGCCCGTCGCCGTGGTGGATGCCGCCGACCTCGTCGTCGGGCGCGTCGGCCTCCAGCGGCAGGTGCGCGGCGGCGGCGACGCCCTCCAGGTAGCCGCGGGCCCGGTCGGCCTTCGGGTAGTTGGCGACCAGGTCCCAGAAGTCGGCGCCGTGCCCGGGGACGAGCAGGTGCGCCAGCTCGTGGACGAGGACGTAGTCGACCACCCAGCCGGGCATGCCGCGCAGCCGGGTCGACAGCCGGATCGTGCCGTCGTCGGGGGTGCAGGACCCCCAGCGGGCGCGCTGGTTGGCGACCCAGCGGACGCTGGTGGGGTCGGCGCGGCCGTCCAGGTAGCGGCGGGACAGGTCGCGGGCGCGCGACTGGAGGTCGGCGTCGGTGGGCCGCCGGCGGCGCTCCCGCTCCGCGAGCCGCTCCAAGATGGTCGCGATCCACTGTTCCTCTTCGGCCTTGCTCAGCCTCGACGGAACCATCACCACCACCTTGTCGCCATCACGGTAGGCGGACACGGTTCGCCTGCGTCTGGCGCTGCGGCGGACCTCAACGTTTGGGGGCACGCCTGAACCGTACTCGAAGATTTGCCCGCGCCAAAGGGGGTGTTTGACGTTGCCGCAGGTCAACGCCTATCTTTTGACCATCCCTCGGGGCTTTGCACAAATCCTCGGGGAGGTGTCGCCGGCTTTACTCGCCGGTGAATTCCGGGCTGCGCTTCTCCCGCTGGGCGGCCAGTCCCTCGCGCATGTCGCGGGACGACATCGTGACCGGCTGCGCGAGCGACTCCCAGCGCAGTGCCGCCTCCATGTCGGCGTGCCCGCCGCCGGCGAGGGCGACCTTGGTGAGCCGGGTCGCGATCGGCGCCTGCGCGGCGATCCGGGCGGCGACCCCGAGCGCCTTCTCCAGCAGTTCCGCGCGGGGGAACGCCTGGTTGGCCAGCCCGTTGGCGGCGGCTTCGGCGCCGGTGAGGACGCGTCCGGCCAGCAGCATCTCGCGGGCCAGCGGCAGCCCCGCCACCTCGGGGAACAGCCACGTCGCGGCCATGCCGGGGTGCAGCCCGAGGGCGGTGAACGGGGCGAGGAGCTTGGCGTCCTCGGCCGCGTAGCGCAGGTCGCAGGCGAGGGCGAGGCACAGCCCGGCGCCGACGGCGTGCCCGTTGACCGCGGCGATCGTCGGCACCTCCAGGCCGCGGATCGCCAGCCAGGTCCGGTAGAACTCCAGCATCCGGTCGCGCAGCGGCGGGACGGCGACGGAGTTGGTGTCCGCGAGCCAGGACAGGTTCCCGCCGGAGCTGAAGGCGCTGCCCGCGCCGGTGACGACGACGCAGCGCAGCCCGGCGTCGCCGCGCAACCGCTCGATGGCGTCCTTCCACGCGGCGGTCATCTCGTCCGACATCGCGTTGCGGCGGTCGGCGTCGTTCAGGGTGAGGACGGCGACCCCGTCGGGGCGGCGTTCGACCAGCAGCGGGTCGGCGGAGTCTCCGGGCATGCCCGGCACGGTACCGAATCTCGCTCGGCGGCACCGCCCCGGGGCCGTGAGAAAGCGCACACTTACCGCGTACGAGCAGGTCAGCGAGGTGCACCGAAGAGGGCACCGGCTTTACTCTGCGGTGGTTGTGGCGTGAACGACATCCGATCACCGACAATGTACGGCGTGAGCGATCTTCCCCGCCGCGCGGTGACGCGGTCAGCAAAGCTGGCGTCCCTCCCCATCGGCTTCGCGGGTCGCACCGCGCTCGGCGTCGGGAAGCGGACCTTCGGCAAGCCGGCCGAGGCCGTCGCGTTGGAGATCCAGACCCGCACCGCCGAGCAGCTGTTCAAGGTCCTCGGCGAGCTCAAGGGCGGGGCGATGAAGCTCGGCCAGATGCTGTCGATCTTCGAGGCGGCGCTGCCGCCGGAGATCGCCGGGCCGTACCGGGCCACGCTGACCAAGCTGCAGGAGGCCGCTCCCCCGCTGCCGGTGTCGACCGTCCACAAGGTGCTGGAGGAGTTCCTCGGCCCGGACTGGCGCGACTACTTCGAGTCGTTCGACGACCAGCCGGCCGCCGCCGCGTCCATCGGGCAGGTGCACCGCGCCGTCTGGCACGACGGCCGCGCCGTCGCGGTGAAGGTGCAGTACCCGGGCGCCGGGAAGGCGCTGATCAGCGACTTCAACCAGCTCGCCCGCCTCGGCCGGCTGTTCGGCGTGCTGATGCCGGGGCTGGACGTGAAGTCGATGCTCGCCGAGCTCAAGGAGCGGGTGGTCGAGGAGCTCGACTACACGATCGAGGCCGAGTCGCAGTCGCAGTTCCGCGCGGCCTACCTCGACGACCCCGACTTCTACATCCCGGAGGTCATCGCCCAGTCCGGGAACATCCTGATCACCGAGTGGATGGAGGGCACCCTCCTCTCGAAGATCATCAGCGATGGGGACCAGGAGACCCGCAACCACGCGGCCCTGCTGTACTGCCGGTTCCTGCTGTCGGGGCCGAAGCGCTCCGGGATGCTGCACGGCGACCCGCACCCCGGCAACTTCCGGCTGCTGGCCGACGGGCGGCTCGGCGTCCTGGACTTCGGCGCCGTCGACCGCATCCCCGGCGGCTTCCAGCGCCGGCTCGGCCTGCTGCTGCGGATCGGCACGATGGCCGACATCGACGAGGTCGAGGACGCGCTGCGCCGCGAGGACTTCATCCGCGAGGGCGTCGAGATCGACGCCGAGTCGCTGCAGGCGTTCCTCGCCCCGATCACCGAGCCGTTCGTCACCGAGACGTTCAAGTTCAACCGGGAGTGGCTGCGCGACATGGCGGCCCAGGTCACCGACCTGCGCCCGTCCAACGTCGTCCGGCAGCTGAACCTGCCGCCGGAGTACGTGATCATCCACCGGGTGCTGTCGGCCGGCACCGGCGTGCTGTGCCAGCTCGAATGCGAGATCCCGGCCCGCGCCGAGTCGCTGAAGTGGGTACCGGGCTTCGCCGACGACGAGGACGGCGAACTGGTCTCCGGCTGACCGGCTCCGGCCGCGCCGAGCGGACATGGCGGGCCGAGCGGACAGGGCGGAGCCCCGCGCACTGATGGGGTGCGCGGGGCTCCGCTCTTTCGCGCGTCCGGTGGAGTGGGGCCATCGGACGCGCTCCACGTGCCCGCCGGGAGGCGCTCCCGTCCGCCAAACCATCCAAGAAGGACGGATGGGGCCTCGACCGGGCGGGCACTCGTTCGTCTGGGGCAGAGGCCGGCCCCCGGTGAGCGGCCTCTGCGCGGTCAGTCCCTGTAGTGGGACCGCGGGGCGTGCGTGTACGACTCGCCCCGGGCGGTCGGGGCGAGCAGGACGCGCCGGACGCGGGACGCCCTGGTCCGGGCGTCCCGGCGCGCCCGCCGCAGCGCGCGCACACGGGCGGCCATCTCGTCCGGCACGGTCGCCGGTATTCGTTCTCTCGACAGGTCCTGGCTGAGCAACGTCATCTCGTTCTCCCCGGCCGCCCGGAGGCGCGGTCCCCGCGTGGGGGCCACGCCTCCGGGGTCGATTCGGCTGAGCGTCGCGGGCATCACTGCCTCACACCGTCACTTCGTCCGGCCGCGGGTGCTTGCGCGGGCGGCCGCGCGGCCGCTTGCGCGGCACGATCACACCGCGGACGAAGAGCTCGCCGCCCCAGACGCCCCACGGCTCCTTGCGCTCGAGAGCGCCGGCGAGGCACTCCTTGCGGAGCGGGCACTCCAGGCACAGGGCCTTGGCGAGCTCGACGTCGGCGGGAGCCTCGGCGAAGAACAGCTCCGGGTCGGTCCGGCACGGAAGCGTGAGGTCCTCCTCGCTGATCGCGAGGGCCCCCTGCATCACAGTCACCCTTGTTCCTCTCGTTGGATCTCAACGGGTGTTCGGTGGGTCTGGACAAAGAGAAAGGCCGCGGATCCGGTGTCTGGATCCGCGGCCTGGGGGCTTGCCGGTTGTCTTGCTAGACCGGTCGCCTCCAGGGGTACGGACCCGACACGCCACCCTTGACGGTGGCGCCCGTGTGGGCCGTGGCCGGAGCCGGGACGTCCAAGTCCTCGATAAGGCGTTCGAAGACACTCCGCCCCTGGTCGTCCTGGATCAGCTGCTCGAATCGCAGATCGCGCGGGTTCGCCCGCTGCTCGTCACGCAGCCACACGCGCGCATAGGCGCCGGGCATGGCGAGGCGGGACGAGGAGGTGCCGCGCAGCGAGACACAGGGCATCGAGGCACCGAGGCGTGCGCCGTTCCAGGACGACGTGAATTCGCTCAACGTGTTGCTCACCGGACTGCACACCACCTCTCTGGCTCCTCGGACCGGACCCGGCGGGATCAAGATCCACACCGGACGGCCGGCTGATTGCTCGCGACGAGCGTACGGGGATCTCGCCGAATCAAGCAAGATATTTTTGACCTGCGGTTTTGTGGGTGAGTTCACCCTTTTCCCGGGAAACCCGCGCCGTCTCACCGGCGTCGAACCTCACGGGATTCCCGTGAAGAACGATCTTCCCAGGATACGGCCGGGCCCGCCCGGCCGCCACCTCCGGACGCGGGTGGCGGCGGGGCCGGGGGATCAGCCCGCCGACCGGTCGCGCAGCTCGCGGAAGAACTCGCGGACGTCCTGCAGCAGCAGGTCGGGGGCGTCGTGGGCGGCCCAGTGACCGCCGCGGTCGTACTCGCGCCAGTGGACGATGTTCCGGTGGTCGCGCTCGGCGAAGCGGCGCAGCGGCCGGAAGTCGTAGGCGAACGACGCCAGCCCGATCGGGAACGTGGTCGGCTCGGACGCCTGCGGCTCGTGGTGGTTCTCGTAGTAGAAGCGGGCCGTGGACGCCGACGTGTTCGTCAGCCAGTAGATCGTGGCGATGGTCAGGATCGTGTCGGGGTCGGGCAGGCCGGCCAGGAGCTGGCCGACCCAGGCCAGCTGCCCGGCCGGCGAGTCCGACAGCGCGTGCGCGAGGGTCTGCGGCTGGGCCTGCTGGGCGCGGTCGTGGATGGAGTGCGCGACGAACCCCTGCAGGAACCGCAGGTACTCCTCCTCCGCCGGGGTGATGCCGGCGAGCTCGGCCGGGTCGCCCGTCGGGAAGGAGAAGATCTGGTTGACGTGGACGCCGATCACCCGGTCCGGGTGGCGGCGTCCGAGCCAGGGGCTGACGATCGCGCCGGCGTCGTTGCCGTGCGCGCCGAAGCGGTCGTAGCCGAGGCGCGCCATCAGCTCGGCCCAGGCGTCGGCGGTGCGGGCCGAGCCCCAGCCCTTGGTGCGGGTGGGCGCCGAGAACCCGAAGCCGGGCAGGGACGGGACGACGACGTGGAACGCGTCCGCCGGGTCGCCGCCGTGCGCCGCCGGGTCGGTGAGCGGGCCGATCAGGTCCAGGTACTCGGTGAACGTGTTCGGCCAGCCGTGGGTGAGGATCAGCGGGGTGGCGTCCGGCTCCGGCGACCGGACGTGCAGGAAGTGGATCAGCTGGCCGTCGATCTCGGTGGTGAACTGCGGGAACTCGTTCATCCGCGCCTCCTGGGCGCGCCAGTCGAACCCGATCCAGCGGGTCACCAGGTCGCGGACGAAGGAGACGGGCACGCCGTACTCCCAGCCCGGCTGGACCGGGCCCTTCTGGACGCCGTCGGTCACCTCGGACTCGGGCAGCTCGTCGGCGAAGCGCGTGCGGGCCAGGCGGTCGCGCAGGTCGTCCAGGTCGGCCTGCGGCACGTCGATGCGGAACGGTGTGATCTCGAAGCTCATCGGAGCCCTCCTCATTCGGTACTCCGAGTCTGTTGCGCGGCGCCGCGCGGGAGTAGTGCCCGGTGCACGGCCTGAACTGCGGTTCGCAGGCCGCTGACGTGCAGATTGCATAATTGCCGCCATGCGCGACAGCCGCCTGCCCCTCTTCGCCGGGATCGTCCTGTTCTGGACGTACCGGATCCTGGTGCTGTGGGCGGACCCCGGCCCCGGCGGCCCGCCCGGGGCGGCGGCGCTGCTCGCCGGGACGGGCGCGGCAGTCGGCCTCGGCGTCCTGCAGGCGCGGGCGCTGGCCTGGCGCGGCTCGCTCGGCAACCTCGCGGCGCAGGCGGTGCTTGCGTATGCGCCGCTGCTCGTCCTCGGCGGCGCCTGGCGGCCCGCGGCGCCGCTGCTCATGGCGTCGGTGCTGCTGCTCGCCGCACCGGCCCGCGCGCGCCTGCCGGCCGCCGCGTCCATCGTGGCCGCCGAGTTCGTGATCAGGGCGGTGTGGCTGCCCGACGCCGGCACGGGGTACGCCATCTGGGCCGCCGTGGTGACGCTCACCGGCGGGCTCCAGTTCCTCGCCCTGGCGCGGCTCGGACATCTGGTCCGCGCGCTGGAGGCCACCCGCACCGAGTTGGCCGCCCGGCGCGCCGCCGGGGAGCGGCTGCGGATCGCGCGCGGCCTGCGCGCCGAGCTGGGGCGGCGGCTGTCGGCCGCCGCGACGTCCGCCGACCCGGCCGAGATCACGGCGGCGGCGCGGGCGGCGCTGGCCCGCGCCCGGTCGGTCGCCGACGACTACCGGGACCGGTCGCTGGCGGCCGAGATCGAGGCGGCGCGCACGGTGCTCGCGGCGTCCGGCGTGCCGGTGCGCGTCGAGGCGGACGCCGCCGTGCCGCCCGCGCCGCGGGCCGAGGCGGCGCTGGCCGGGGTGCTGCGCCGCACCGTGGTGGCGGCGCTGCGGGACGGCCGCCCCGACGGCTGCGTGATCGAGTGCCGGACGGGCCCCGGCGGGCCCGAGCGGCTGCGGGTGGCCTTCTCCGGTCCCGTGCCGCCGTTCGCGGAGCCGCTGGCGGCCTCGTCCGCCGAGATCGCCGGGCTCGGCGGGCGGCTCGCCGCCGGACCCGCCGTGGAGGCGGAGATCCCGCGGGCGCGGGCCTGGACGGGCGGCCCGGTCGGCGCGGCCCCGTGGCTGGCCTTCGCCGTCCTCCTGGTCGTGGAGCTGGACCATCTCGGCACGGTCGCGGCCAGCGTGCTGATGGCGCGGGAGGCGGGCGTCGCGGTGGACCCGGCGCGGCTGGCGGTGGCGGCGGTCGCGCTCCCGCTGGTCGCGGCGTTGCAGCTCTACCATGTGCTGCCGCGCGGCGAGGCCCGGCCGCGGCGCTGGGCCCTCCCGGCCCAGATCGCGCTGATCCTGGCGGCGTTCGCCGTGGCGGGGCCGCTCGTCCCGGCGGCCTACGGCGGGCTGCCCGCGACGTACGGCGGGCTGGTCGCGGGCGTGGTGCTGCTGAACGTCCGGCCGCCCTGGACGTGGGCGGCGGCCGCCGCGCTGCTGCTGATGCCGTTCCCGCTGCTGTACGGCGCGCGCCCGCCGGCGGTGGTGCTGCTCAGCGTGCTCGCCTCGGCGGCCTTCATGATCTCCGTCCACGCGCTGGGCCGGCTGCCCGTCACGGCGGCCCGGCTGGACCGGGCGCGCCGCGAGCTGGTCCGCACGTCCGTGCTCCGCGAGCGGCTGCGGATCGCGCGGGACGTCCACGACCTGCTCGGCTCGCAGCTGTCGGCGATCATCATCCGGGGCGGGATCGCGGCGGGCCCGGCGGACGGCGCGCGGCTGGCGGAGCTGGCGGGCGCGGCGCTGGCGACGGTCCGCTCGATCGGCGCGGAGCCCGCACCGCTGCGGCTCGCCGCCGAGGTCGAGAGCGCGCGGGACCTGCTGGGCGCGGCCGGGGCGCGGGTCCGCGTCACGGTGGCGGAGCCGCCGGCGGCGGTCGCCGCCCTGTTCGCCGTCGTGCTGCGGGAGTCGGTGACCAACGTGGTCCGGCACGCGCGGGCGCGGCGCTGCGAGATCTCGATCACGCCCGTCCGGCTCCGCGTCTCCAACGACGGGGCGCCGCGTGCCGGCGTCCGCCGGACGCGGCGGGGCGAGGCGGGCGGGGCCGGTCTCGCCAACCTGCGCTCCCGCGCGGTGGAGGCCGGGGGCGCGCTGGCCGTCGAGCACGCGGACGGCCGGTTCACCCTCACCGTCGAGGTGCCGGACGCCGGCCCGTCAGATCCAGCCCGCCTCGGTGGCGATGCGGATGGCGTCGACCCGGTTGCGGGCGCCCAGCTTGGTCACCGCTGACGCGAGGTAGTTGCGGACGGTCCCGTAGGACAGCCCGATCCTGGCCGCGATCTGCGGCGGCTCGGCGCCGGACGCGGTCAGCCGCAGCACCTCGCGCTCGCGGTCGGTGAGCGGGCAGTCCGGGGCGTCGAGCGCGGCGAAGGCGAGCTGCGGGTCGACGACGCGGCCGCCGGCGGCGACGGTGCGGACGGCGGCCACCAGCTCGCCGGGCGCGCTGTCCTTGACCATGAACCCGGCGACCCCGGCCGCCATCGCGCGCCGCAGCGTCCCGGGCCGGCCGACCCCGGTCAGGATCAGCACGCGGCAGCCCGGCAGGTGCCGGGCCAGTTCCGCCGCCGCGCTGACGCCGTCCAGGCCGGGCAGCTCGATGTCGAGCACGGCGACGTCCGGCCCGGTGCGCAGGGCGGCGGCGACGATCGCGTCCCCGGCCGCCACCTGCGCGACGACCTCGACGTCGTCCTCCCGGTCGAGGAGGTCGGCCAGCGCCTCCCGGAGGATCCGCACGTCCTCCGCCAGCAGCACCTTGATCAACGGCGTGCCCCCCGCCGTGATCAGCGCTTGCGCTCGCCGTCGGAGACGCGCACGAGGCCCTCCTGCATGACGGACACGACCAGCTCGCCCTGCCGGGTGAACACCTGGCCGCGGGCGAGGCCCCGGGCGCCGCCGGCGAACGGCGTGTCCTGGTAGTACAGCAGCCAGTCGTCGGCGCGGAACGGCCGGTGGAACCACATCGCGTGGTCGAGGCTGGCGCCCATCGTCCGCTTGTCGCCCCAGGCCAGGCCGTGGTTGAGCAGGACGGTGTCGAGCAGCGTCATGTCCGAGGCGTAGGTCATCAGGCAGACGTGCAGCAGCGGGTCGTCCGGCAGGTCGCCGTCCACCTTCAGCCACACCTTCGACTCGGGGGTGGCGAGCGCCGGGTCCTTGGCCGCCTCCCAGGTCAGCGGCGTCGCGTGCCGGATGTCGAACGGGCGCCGGGTGACGAACTCGCGCGCGCCGACCTCGCCGAACACCGGCGTCAGCCGGGTCAGGCCGTCCGGCAGCGTCTCGGGGACGGGCGCGTCCGGCATGGGGGCCTGGTGGAACGGCCCCTCCTCGGCGATCTGGAACGACGCCGACAGCGTGAAGATCGCCTTGCCGTGCTGGACGGCCATGACCCGGCGCGTCGTGAACGACCGGCCGTCGCGCACCCGGTCGACGGTGTAGACGATCGGGACGAGCGGGTCGCCGGGCCGGATGAAGTAGGCGTGCAGCGAGTGCACGGGCCGGTTCGCGGGGACGGTGCGCCCGGCGGCGACGAGCGCCTGCCCGGCCACCTGGCCGCCGAAGACGCGCTGCCGCCGCTCCTCGGGGCTGCGGCCGCGGAAGATGTCGTTCTCGATCTGTTCGAGGTCGAGCAGGTCCAGCAGGGCCTTGAGCGATTCCTTCACGGCGGCCAGTCTTCCGTATCGGCCCCAGTGACCGGGATCTCACCCCCGCGGCACCGGCTCGTCCGCTAAGCCCCCGTGACCGGAATCTCACCCCGCGGACCCGCACTCCCCGGCCCGGGGAACACCGGCGGCACGCATCATCGCTAGCGTGTCCGGTTCGGTGGCCGTGCAGGCCGGGCGGCTCGCGAGGCGGCGGGTCAGTGGCCGCAGAGGGTGAGGACGGCGTCGCCGTAGCGGTCGAGCTTCACCTTGCCGACGCCCGGGATGCGGGCGAGGTCCTCCAGGGAGTCGGGGGCGTGCTCGGCGATCGCCTGCAGGGTGGCGTCGGTGAACACGACGTAGGCGGGGATCTTCTGCTCGGCGGCGACCTCGGCGCGCCAGTCCTTCAGGGCGAGGAGGAGTTCCTCGTTCAGCTCGGACGGGCAGTCCTCGCAGCGGCCGAGCTTGCGTTCGACGGCGGCGGTCAGCGGGCGGCCGCAGACGCGGCACGGCTGCGGGCCCTTGGCCGGGCGGCGCTTGGAGCGGTCGGCGCGGGGCGGGGTGTGCGTGGTGGTCTTGCCGGTCAGGCCGTCCAGGAAGCGGGACGGGCGGCGCGTCTGCGACCCGCCGGGCGAGCGCGACAGCGCCCACGAGAGCGCCAGGTGGACGCGGGCCCGCGTCACCCCGACGTAGAGGAGGCGGCGCTCCTCCTCGATCTGGGCGGGCGTCTTGGCGTAGATGATGGGCAGCGTGCCCTCGGCCAGCCCGACGAGGAACACCGCGTCCCACTCCAGGCCCTTGGCGGCGTGCAGCGACGCGAGCGTGACGCCCTCCAGCGGCGGCGCGTGCTGCGCGGCGGCGCGCTCCTCCAGTTCGGCGACGAAGTCGGCGAGGCCGGCCTTCGGGTTGTCGGCGGCCATGTCCTCGGCGAGCTGGGCGAGCGCGGCGAGCGACTCCCAGCGCGCGCGGGCCGCGCCCGCGCCCTCGGGCGGCTGGTCGGTGAACCCCGCCCCCGACAGGACGTGCCGGACGGTCTGGATCAGCCCCGTCCCGTCGGTCTCGGGGTCGGCGCCCGCCCGCGCCGCGCCGCGCAGCCGGACCACCGCCTCGCGCACCTCGGGCCGCTCGAAGAACCGCTCCGCGCCCCGCAGCACGTACGGGACGCCCGCCGCCGCGAGCGCCGACTCGTAGGTCTCGGACTGCGCGTTGACGCGGAACAGGATCGCGATCTCCCGCGCGGGGACGCCCTCGTCGATCAGCTTGCGGGCCTGCCGGGCGGCGTCGTCGGCCTCGGCGACCTCGTCGTCGTACTCGTTGAACACCGGCTCGGGGCCGTCCGCGCGCTGGGCCAGCAGCTCCAGCTTGTGGCGGGCGCCGCGCGCCTGCCCGATCACGCCGTTGGCCAGCCGGACCACCTGCGGCGTCGACCGGTAGTCGCGGACGAGCTTCACGACCTTCGCGCCCGGGTGCTCGCGGGTGAAGTCGAGCAGGTGGGACGGGGACGCGCCGGTGAAGGAGTAGATCGTCTGGTTGGGGTCGCCGACGACGCACAGGTCGTCGCGGTCGCCGAGCCAGGTGTCGAGCAGCATCTTCTGCAGCGGGTTGACGTCCTGGAACTCGTCGACCACGAAGTACCGGTACTGCTCGCGGACCTGGTTCGCGACCTCCCGGTGCTCGGTGAGGACGGCGGCGGTCAGCTCCAGCATCCCCTCGAAGTCGAGCAGGTTGCGCTCCCGCCTGAGCTGCTCGTACATCGCGTAGACGCGGGCCACGTCGACGACGTCGGCGGGCGGCTTGCGGTCGGCCTTGGCGACGGCGGCGGGGTAGTCCTCGGGGCGGTGCTGGGTGACCTTCGCCCACTCGATCTCGCTCGCGAGGTCGCGCAGCTCGGTGCGCGCGAACGACAGCCGGCACGCGCGCGCGGCGTCGGCGACCAGCCCGATCTTCGAGTCGACGATCTTGGGCGCCTCGCCGCCGATGACCCGCGGCCAGAAGTAGCTCAGCTGCCGCAGCGCCGCCGCGTGGAACGTGCGGGCCTGCACGCCGGGCGCGCCGAGCTGCCGGAGCCGGCTGCGCAGCTCCCCCGCCGCGCGCGTGGTGAACGTCACGGCGAGCACCCGCTGCGGCGTGACGACACCGGTCAGCGTCGCGTAGGCGATCCGGTGGGTGATGGCCCTGGTCTTGCCCGTCCCGGCGCCCGCGAGCACGCACACCGGCCCCTTCACCGCCTCGGCGACCGCCCGCTGTTCGGGGTCGAGTCCCTCCAGCACCGACTCAGCCAACATGCCCCCATACTCGCAGCCCGTCCCACGTGCATCAGCCGATACGCCGCCTGTGGACGACCAGGAATGCCCGGGGGCTGTCTACTGTTCTGGCGTAGGCACCGACTGTCCGAACGAACGAGGAGACCACGAAGCGATGGCGACGCCGACGACCGGCCAGCTCACCATGTACACGACGTCCTGGTGCGGGTTCTGCCGCCGGCTGAAGAGCCAGCTCGCGCGGGACGGCATCGAGATGGTCGAGGTCGACATCGAGCGCGACCCCGAGGCCGCCGACTTCGTCATGAGCGTCAACGGCGGAAACCAGACCGTCCCCACGGTCCTGTTCCCGGACGGCACGGCCGCGACGAACCCCAGCGCCAAGGAGGTCAAGCGCCGCCTGGCGGAGATCGCGAAGACCGCGTAGCCCGGTCGCGCGGAAGGCCCGCCGGCCACCGGCCGGCGGGCCTCGCCATGTCAGAAACCGGGCAGGTCAGAAGGCGGGCATCTTGGGGAGTTCGCCGCCGTACCAGCGCATGATGAGCTGCGCGGCGATGGACAGCGGGCCCGGCGCGACGATCTCGCCCGCCTCGATGGCGGCGCGCAGCTCGTCGCGGGTGTACCAGGCGGCGTCCTGGATCTCCTCCGGGTCGGGGTTCAGCGGGACGGCGCCGTCCGTGTGCGCGGTGAAGCCCAGCATGAGGCTCTGCGGCAGCGGCCACGGCTGGCTGCCGAGGTAGTGGACGTCCTGGACGGCGAGCCCGACCTCCTCCTTCACCTCCCGCGCGACGGCCTGCTCCAGCGACTCGCCCGGCTCGACGAACCCGGCGAGGATGGAGCGGCGGTCGGCGGGCCACTGCGGGCCGCGGGCCAGCAGGATGCGGTCGTCCTCGTCGGTCACCAGCATGATCACGGCCGGGTCGACGCGCGGGAAGTGCTGCGAGCCGTCCTCCGGGCAGACGCGCACGTGGCCGGCGGACGCCACCCGGGTCCGGGCGCCGCAGCGCGGGCAGAACCCGTGGGTGCCGTGCCAGTGCTCCAGCGCGACGGCGTGGGTGAGCAGGCCGGAGTCGCGGTCGCCGAGGAGCGCGCCGACGCGGCGCAGCCCGGCCGGTTCGGCCCCCTCGATGGCGGGCAGCGGCCCGGACACGCCGAAGTACACGGTGCCGTCGTCGTCGGCGCCGAGGAGCCAGCGCTCACCGTCCGGCGCCTGCGCGGGCGGGACGAGCACGAGCGCCGGGCTGGGCTCGTAGACCACGAGGGACTGCCCGTTCTGGATGACGAGGACGCGCGTCTCCGGATCGTTCCAAGCGGCGTCCAGCCAGGCGTCGTCGCGGCGGTTCAGCGCGGCCCGGTCGAGGGTTCCGCGCGCGAGCGCGAGCCACTCCAGTGGGGCTTCGGTCACAACTGCTCCTCTCCCGGGTATGTCAGCGCAGCGCGGTGGCGAGTTCTTCCCACAGGTGCGCGGCGGCCTCGGCGCCCTTGAGCAGCAGCGGGATCTCGACCTTCTCGTTGGGGGCGTGGATGCGGTCGCCGTTCAGCCCGACCGCGACGAAGACGAGCGGCGCGTCCAGGATGTCGGCGAGGTCGGCCTCGGGGCCGCTGCCGCCCTCGCGGGTGAACAGCACCTCGGTGCCGAACGCCCGCTCCATCGCGCGCCGGGCGGCGGCCACGACGGGCGAGTCGATCGGCGAGAAGCACGGGCGGACGCCGCCGGCCGGGCAGCGCACCTCGGCGTCCACGCCGGGCGGGGCGTGCTCGGCGACCCACGCCTTGAACGCCTCCTGGACCTTGCGGGGGTCCTGGCCGGCGACGAGCCGGAAGGAGATCTTGGCGTGCGCGTCGCGCGGGACGATCGTCTTGCCGCCCGGCCCGGTGTGCCCGCCCCACATGCCGTTGATCTCGGCGGTGGGGCGCGCCCAGATGCGCTCCAGGGTCGTGTAGCCCTTCTCGCCCTGCGCGGCGCGGCTCTCGCCCGCGGTGCGCAGCCACTCGTCCTCGTCGAACGGCAGGCGCGCGAACGACGCGCGCTCCTCGTCCGTCAGCGGGACGACGTCGTCGTAGAAGCCGGGGAGGGTGACGCGGCCGTCGGCGTCGTGCAGGGCGGCGAGCAGCGCCGCCATCGCGTGCAGCGGGTTCGGGACGGCGCCGCCGAACGAGCCGGAGTGCAGGTCGGTGGACGGGCCGCGCAGCGTGACCTCGACCTCGGTGAGCCCGCGCATCCCGGTGCACATGGACGGGACGTCCGCCGCCCACATCGTGGTGTCGCTGATGACGACGGCGTCGCAGGCGAGCCGGTCGCGGTGGGCGCGGAGCAGGTCGGCGAAGTGCACCGAGCCCGCCTCCTCCTCGCCCTCGACCAGCAGCTTGACGGTCACGGGCGGGGCCTGCCGGCCGGACGCGGCGAGCAGCGCGCGCAGGCCGAGCGTGTGGAAGAAGACCTGGCCCTTGTCGTCGGAGGCGCCGCGCCCGATGAGCTGATCGCCCTTCTCGACGGGCGCGAACGGGTCGGTCTCCCATTCGGTGAGCGGCTCGACCGGCTGGACGTCGTGGTGGCCGTAGACGACGACGGCGGGGGCGCCGGGGTCGTCGGCGGGCCATTCGGCGAAGACGGCCGGGTGGCCGCCGGTCTCCCACATCTCGACGGTCGGGAAGCCCTGCCCGCGCAGGTAGGAGACGAGCCAGGCGGCCGAGTCGCGGACGTCGGCGGCGTGCGCCGGGTTCCCGGAGATGGACGGGATCGCCAGCCACTCCTTCAGATCGGCGACGAATCTGTCCCGTTCCGCCTGGATGTACCCGACCACGTCGTTCACCGCATGCCCCTTCGCATGTGCGTTCTGTCGTACCGTTGCAACGGCGTTCCACCGGCCGGCACCGGCGCGTCCGGCCTTCTCCGGCCGGCACCCTCCGGCCGGCACCGCCGCGAGCTTACATCGACGTCAACGGAGTGTTAGGGGAAGCAGCTTGATCCTCATCGATCCGCCGCTGTGGCCCGCGCGCGGCCGTGTCTGGTCGCACATGGTGAGCGATGTCTCGTACGAGGAGCTGCACGCGTTCGCGGCGGACCTGGGGATGCCGCCCAGGGCCTTCGAGCGCGACCACTACGACGTCCCGTCCGAGCTGTACGAGGCCGCTGTGCTGCAGGGGGCGGAGGCGGTCGGCTGCCAGGAGTTGCTGTTGCGGCTCACCAAGGCGGGCCTGCGCCGCCGCAAGAGCTACCGCCCCCGCGTCACTCACTGAGCGCTGAGGCGGGCGCTAGGCGTTGAGCAGCATCAGTTCCGTGCGGATGTTGCTGCGCGCGCGTTCCTCGAACCGTTCGCGTGCGGGCGGTGTGTGGAAGAGCTTGGGGAGTGCCAGTAGGCCGTTGAGGACTTCTGCGCGTCCGGCTGCGAAGAACTCGTCGGGGACGAACGCGTACTCCTCCCTGACGGCGGCGGTGTAGGCGGCGTACTGGTCGGGGTCCGCGCCGAGGACGGCGAGGTCCGCGTCGCACAGGACCTGGCCGTTGCGGTCGTCCTCGCCGGGGGCGTGCGTGGTCGTGAGCTCGACCAGCCGGGCCACCTCCTGGACGCCGGCGGCCGCGAGGTCGGTGTCGGCGAGCATGCGGACGGCGAGGCGGGCGCTGCGCTCCTCGTTGTCGGCGCGCTCGGGGTCGTAGACGGCGTCGTGGAACCAGGCGGCGAGGCGGACGAGGTCGGGATCGGCGGCGTGCCCGGCCAGCTCGTCCACCAGGTCGAGGACGGCGGTCAGGTGCGCCCGGGTGTGGTAGCGGCGGTGCGGCTCGCCGTAGCGCTCGTCCAACTCCGTCCCGATATGTCGGGTGTGCGGCCCTGCCAGCGCGACCCACCGGTCGACAAGATCCATGGCCCCATCCTGGCGGACGCCCCGCCGGGCGGACCACCGGCCCGTCCGTGCGAGGGCACGCGCCGGGGACCGGGACACGCGGTGCGATCGTTCTTGCGCGCGCGGTGCCGCCCCGCCACTATGATCACTGCGAGTTAGGCAAGGCTTACCTCACCCACGAACCGAACTGGAAAGGCCGATCGTGGCCGCCTCGCTCTACCTGGTCGCCGGGAAGGCGACCGACTCGGTGACGCACGGGTTCGTGCCCGCCGCCGCGCGCCTCGGGCTGGACGCGGTGCTGCTCACCGACCGTCCGGAAGCCTACCGGTCCGGCGCGCACGCGTTCGGCGGGCCGGTCGTCGAGTGCGACGTCTCCGACTTCCGCGACATCGTCCACCGCATCGGCGGTGCGGACGCGGGCGGTGAGCCCGCCGCCGTCTTCTCCAACAGCGACTTCTTGCAGGCGCCCGCCGCGCTGGCGGCGGCGTACTTCGGTCTTCCAGCCAAGGACTGGCGGGCGGCTACCCGCGCCAAGAACAAGGCCCTCATGCGCCGCCACCTCGCGGGCATCGACCCGGTGTTCTCCGCTGACGCGCGCGAGGTGCCGCCGGACGCGCCTTACCCGCTCGTCCTGAAGCCCCGCGAGGGCGTCGCCAGCGAGGACGTGTTCCTGGTCGAGGACGCGGCGGAACTGGCCGCACGCGCGGACGAGATCACCGCCCGGCGCGACGACCCGCTCGTGGCCGAGGAGTACCTGCCGGGGCACCTCCACACGCTGGAGACGCTCGGCGATGGGCGGGAACTGCGCGTCCTGGGCTCGTTCCGTACGACGGTCTCGCCGCCGCCGTTCTTCGTTGAGGAGCGCCTTGAGTGGGCGGCACCGCCTCCGGAGACGCCCCAGGTGCTGCGCCAGTTGGAGGCGCTGGGGGTCGGGTTCGGCGCGTGCCATACCGAGTTCGTCGTCCATGAGGGCCGCGCCCGCATCATCGAGGTCAACTACCGGCTCATCGGCGACCACTGCGATTTCCTCTTGGCCGACCTGCTGGGCGTGCCGCTCTTCGAGCAGATCCTCCAGGTCCACTTGGGCGGGCCTGTGCCGGGTGTGCACGTCCCACGTCCGCGTCACGCCGTGGCGGAGCCGGTCATCGCCGACCGCTCCGGCGTCCTCACCGCGGCCCCCGGCCCGGTGCGGGTGGACGATGATGAGGTGCGACTCTCCTACCGCCCCCAGCGCGCGGTGGGCGACTCGGTCGCGGTGACCCGCACCAACCGCGACTACCTGGGCACCGTGCGTGCGATCGGCCCCGGCCCTGACGAGGTCGAGGCCGCGCTCGCGCGCTTCCGCGCGGACCACCGCTGGACGATCACGTGACCGACCGCGCCGAGGCGGCCCCGCCGCCGGACCGCGGCGAGGGCCCGCTGGCGGCCCGCGTGCTGGACGCGCTGCTCCGCGAGGACTACGGCGGCATGCGGCGCTTCATCAGGGGCGAGAGATTAGAACTGCCCGGCCGTTCAGTGCGGCTCCTGCGCGCGCGCCCGGTCTTCCTTTCCGAACTCGTCGTGGCCTCTGGGCAGGACCTGAAGTTGAGCGACGTCTTCCAGGCCGTCCGCTCGGTGGCCGACCCGCGCGACGACACGGCGGCCTTCGAGCGCGAATGCCGGGCCGCGCTCGCGGCCGGGAAACTGCACGACGACGCGCGTCCCGCCGTGCACCGGCGGCTGGCGCGCATCCCGGAGGCGCTGCGGACGGGCCCCGGGACGTTCTACGAGACGCTGGCGGCCTACAACGACCACCCGGTGCATCCGGCGGGGCGGAGCCGCGCGGGGCTGTCCATGGCCGATCTGAGCCGCTACGCGCCCGAGTTCGCGCCGTCGTTCCCCCTGCGGTGGGCGCCCGTGCGGAACTCGGTGCTCGCCGGGCCGCTGCCGGAGTGGTGGCCCGCGCCGTCCGACGTGGGCCTGGGCTCAGGCGGGGCGGCGGGGGCGCTGTTCCCCGTCCATCCGCTGGCGGTGCGGCAGGTGCGCGCGGAGGCCGGCACGGCATCGGCGCCCGAGCCGTTCCTGCGGGTCGGCCCGACACTGTCTATGCGGACCGTGGCCGTGCTCAGCGGCACCGCGCCGCTCGTCCACGTGAAGGTGCCGCTGCCGACCAGCACGCTCGGCCTGCGCAACCGGCGCACCATCATGCCCGGCACGCTTCATGACGGAGCGCTTGTCGAACGCATCCTGCGCCGGGTGCTCCAGCGCGAATCGGCGCTCCCGGTGCTTCTCGCCGATGAGCAGACCTACGGCCACGCCAACGACCCGCTCCTGGCCTACCTCGTGCGGCGTTTTCCGCCGGAAACGGCGCGCGCGCACATCGTCCCGGTGGCGGCCTTGCTCGCCGAGGCCCCGGACGGCGGCTACGTCATCGAACGCTGGGACGTCGAAGAACTCCTCGGCACGTACCTGTCCGCGCTGTTCGAGTGGAACGTCACGCTGTTCCGCTACGGGATCGCGCTGGAGGCGCATCAGCAGAACGTCGCGCTCGTCCTGGACGACGCTTCTCCGCTGCGTCTCCTCATCAAAGACAACGACGGTGCGCTGATCGACCCGTCGCGGCTCGGGGCGCGCCTCGCCCCATCCCCCGGCACGGACCCGCGCGACCTCATCGACCGCCGGATGACGACCACCGACCCCGACGCCCTCGCCCGCGTGTTCGTCACCATCACGCTGCACCTGTGCGCCGCCGCGGTCGCCGTCGGCCTGGCCGAGCGGGGGCTGCTCCCCTGGCGCACGGGGCTCGCGATGGTCCGCGAGCGGCTCGACGCCGCGCTCGGCCCGGCGGACGCGTTCCTGCGCTCCCGCACGCTCGACGCCGGCTCCCTGCCGGGCAAGGCCATGCTCACCGCCGGGACGCTCGTCGACAAGGCCAGGACCGGCGCGGCCGACATCAACAAGCACTACGGCCCGCCGGGGCCCAACTACCTACTACTGGACGCGACGTGCCGCTGACTGGGCTCACAGAACTGACCGGACCGGCCGTCACGGCCGGCGACGCCACCGCGACCGCGCTGCTCAACTGCCTGATCCGGGAGGTCTGCGCGCCCGAGCAGCAGCTGTGGCCGGACGGCGACCATCTCCTCGCCCGCCTGCCCCGCGCAGGCGTCGTCCTGCGCGCGCGCCTGACCCGGCCTCCGGCAGGCCCCACCTACCGCCTGGCGCCGCCCTACGAGGAGCAGCGGGAGGACGAGTGGATCCTCACGTCCTGGGACAGGCTGGCCAACCTCGTCGCGGGCGAACTGGAACTGGCGACCGGCCGTCCCAACCCCGAGTTCCTCACCCAGGTGGACGACAGCCACACGGCGCTGGCCGCGATCCTCGCCGCCAGGAGCGAGGCGTCCGGCGACCGGTACATCGCCTCAGAACAGGCTCTCGTCGCGGGGCACCGATTCCACCCGTCTCCTAAGGCCCGACAAGGGGCGCCTGGTGACTGGCTCCAGTACGCGCCGGAGACCCGGGCCCGCTTCCGTCCGCACTGGCTGGCCGTCCCGGACGACCTCGTCGCCGAGGAAGGAGACCCGGACGCGTTCGCGGCCCTGGTGTCCTACGGGCCTCCTGCTCCCCCAGGCCGGACACTGCTTCCCGTCCACCCGTGGCAGTTCTCCCTCCTCGCGGACAACCCCGTCCTACAGAAGGCTCTGGCGCAGGACCTCTTGGTCGACCTCGGCCCGTCCGACACCGAGGCGATCCCCACCTCGTCCGTCCGCACGGCCTACCTGCCGGACGCCGACGTCTTCTGCAAGTTCAGCCTGGACGTCCGCATCACCAACTGCGTGCGCAAGAACGCCTGGTACGAGCTGAGCGGCGCCATCGCCCTCAACGAACTGCTGCCGCCCATCTTCGACAAGCTCGGCTCGACGCTGCTCGCAGAGCCCGCCTACCGCAGCGTCACACTCCCCGACCGCCGCCTGTACGAGGGCCTGGGGGTGATCCTGCGCCAGGGCGTCAGATCCCTGCCCGGCACACCGCTGCTGGCGGGCGCCTTGACCGACCCCTACAGCACGCTCCTCGCGGACCTGCCCGCTCTAGAGACCGCAGAGCAAGCCCGCGCATGGTGGGACGCCTACGTGGCGCAAGTGGCACCGCCCGTCCTCCGCGCTTACCTGGACCACGGCATCGTCCTGGAACCGCACCTTCAGAACGTGCTCGTCTGCGTCGACCCGACGGGCATGCCCGTCCACGCCGCGTTCCGCGACCTGGAGGGCACCAAGCTGACCGCAGGCCGCTGGGACCTCTCCCACCTGCCGCCCCGCGTGGCCGAAAGCCTCACCTACGCGCCCGACCGCGGCTGGAACCGCGTCGTCTACTGCCTCCTCATCAACCACCTCACCGAAGTCGCCGCCGCGGTCGCCGACCTGCACCCGCACCTGGAGCGAACGCTCTGGCAGGACGCGCGAAAGCACTTCGCCGTCCACGACCACCACCCGCAAGTCAGAGCGCTCCTCGCCGGAGTCCCCGTGCCGGCGAAGGCGAACCTCCGCACCCGCTGGTCCCGCGTGGCCGACCGGGGCGCCACCTACGTCCCGACCCCCAACCCACTGGCAGCCCCCAGACCGCTATGAACGAAGTCGCCGAACTCGCGCTCAGCCTCGACAGCTACCCGGCCTATGTCTACGACTTGCCGGGTCTACGGGAACACGTCGAAGCCATCCGAGAAGCCCTTGGCTCCACGGAGTTGTTCTACGCCGCCAAGGCCAACCCTGATGCCGAGATACTCCGCACCCTGGCGCCCCATGTGGACGGCATCGAGGTGGCTTCAGGCGGCGAACTGGCCCATGTCCGGGCGACCCTGCCTGGCGTGCCGCTCGCCTTCGGAGGCCCAGGCAAGACAGTCGAAGAACTACGCCTGGCCTTGACCGTCGACCGCGTCCATGTGGAAAGCCCGAACGAACTGAGGAACCTGGCCGTGCTGGGGCCCGCCGACATCCTGCTCCGCGCGAACCTCCCCCTCCGCACCCCGAACGCTGCGCTCACCATGAGCGGCCCCTTCGGCATGGACGAGGACGCCCTCAACGAATGCGCCCGGCTCCTGGCCGACAACCCCCACCTCACCTTGCGCGGCGTCCACGCCCATTTGGCCTCCGGCCTGGACGCCCCCACCATGCTCGACCTCGCCCACCAGATAGCCGAATGGGCGCTCCCCTGGCTGAAGACGCAAGGCGTGGACGACCCCGAACTGAACGTCGGGGGTGGCATGGCGGTGGACTACACGTCCCCCGGAGCCCTCTTCGACTGGCGCACCTACGCGACAGGGCTGGCTTCCATTCCGGCCAAGGTCCGCATAGAGCCCGGCCGCGCCATCACCGCCTACCACGGCTGGTACGTCACCGACGTGCTGGACGTGAAGACGACCAGAGGCGAGACCTACGTGATCCTCCGGGGCGGCACGCACCACCTCAGAACCCCGGTGACGAAGGGCCATGACCAGCCCTTCCAGGTCCTGACCGCCACGGGCCCGGAGTCCCCCGCGACGCTCGTCGGCCAGTTGTGCACCCCGAAGGACGTCTTCGCCCGCGACGTCCCCGTCCCGCCCCTGTCCCCCGGCGACGTGGTCGCCTTCGGCATGGCCGGGGCCTACGCCTGGAACATCTCCCACCACGACTTCCTGATGCACCCCAAGCCGGGCTTCCACTACCTGCGCTGAGCTCCCATTCGTCCAAGACCCGGCAGGCGGCGGTGGGCGACGATGGGGCTTCCACATCGCCATCACGCTCTGCTTGGAGATATCGATGACCATTCGCCGTGTCGTGCCCAACATCGAGTCCGGGGCCGTGGAGGAGAGCCGGGAGTTCTACGAGCGCCTGGGGTTCGAGGAGGTCATGAACCAGGGGTGGATCGTGACGCTCGCCTCCCCGTCCGTGCCGACGGCGCAGGTCAGCTTCATGACCGGCGACAAGACCGGGCCCGTCGTCCCGGACGTCAGCGTCGAGGTGGAGGACGTCGACGCGGTCTACGAGGCCGTGCGCAAGAGCGGCGCGGAGATCGTGCATCCGCTGCAGGACGAGGAGTGGGGCGTGCGCCGGTTCTTCGTCCGCGATCCCAACGGGCGGGTCGTGAACGTGCTGAACCACCGCTGAGGGGCGTCAGGCGCGCGGCGCGCCGTACCAGCGCCATGAGGTGAGGCGCGGGCGGCCCGGGAGCTCCCCGCGTCCCGTCGCCCACAGCAGCGTCGGCCACGGGTCGGTGTCGCGCGGCGCGTCGGGGAACAGGCGGCCGAGCGCACGCGAGCACAGGTCGGCGGGCGGCTCCCACGGGAGGCCGAGCCCTTCGGCGAGGTCATGGGTGTGGACGAGCGTCTCCACGATCCCCATGGCGGCGAAGCCCTCGGCGTCCGACGCGCCGTAGACGTGGTGGGCGCGGACGTCCGGGGAGGCGGTGCGCACCATGGCGACCAGCAGGCCGCCGCAGGCGTCGAGCACCCGCAGCAGCCCGTCCGGCCCGGCCTCGCGGTCCGCGTGGACCGCGTTCGCCGGG
Source organism: Actinomadura sp. NPDC049382 (assembly GCF_040677125.1). Classification (NCBI taxonomy): domain Bacteria; kingdom Bacillati; phylum Actinomycetota; class Actinomycetes; order Streptosporangiales; family Thermomonosporaceae; genus Actinomadura; species Actinomadura sp. NPDC049382. The sequence goes on along the minus strand of NZ_JBFARO010000021.1, from coordinate 16,816 downwards.
CCGCCCGGGCGGCGGCTCTCCCACACGAACGGCACGTCGCCGTCCGCCGGGGCCGCCTGCGGGGCGAGCTGGGCGGCGTAGGCGAACAGGTCGTCGCTCAGATGCTCGACGGTCTCCCAGCAGGTCCATTCCAGCGACCCCGCCATCGCGTCCCAGGCGTCCGGCGGCGCCTTCCGCAGGACGGAGACCGCGAGCCGGACGGCCAGCTCCACGTCGTCGGCGGTCACGGCATCGTCGGAGATCGTCATGCCCCGACGGTAACCCACGCCGCACAGCGCTCAATATCTCCGCAAAGGGCGGGTATGGGCGTGGCGGAGGACGAGGGGAAGGAAAGACGTTGCCACTGCTCGACCAGCTGCGGTCAGGGGTGCGGGCGGTCCGCGCCGTGCGGGACACGGGGGTCGTGCGGCCGATCCGGCCGGACCGGGCCGCTCGGCTGCTGTTCCCGTACGTCCGGTTCGGGCCCGTGCCGGCGACGATCGGCGCGATGGCGGCACTGCGGTTCCCCGGCCGGACCGCGCTGATCGACGAGCGCGGCGCGCTCACCTACGCCGAGCTGGAGCGGCACGCGGCGGCGCTGGCCACCGCCCTCGGCGGCCGCATCGGGGACGGGCGGGCCGGCGTCCTGTGCCGCAACCACCGCGGGTTCGTGCAGACGCTCCTCGCGGTCTCGCGGCTGGGCAACGACATCGTGCTGCTCAACACCGACTTCTCCGGCGCGCAGCTCGGGGAGGTCGCGGAGCGCGAGGGGATCGAGCTGCTCGTCCACGACGCGGAGTTCGCCGACGCCGTCGAGGAGTCCGGGTTCGCCGGGCGGCGGCTGCTCGCCTGGACCGGCGGCGACGCGGCCCCGGAGACGGAGACGGAGACGCTCGACGCGCTCATCGGCGGCACAGAGCCCGAACCGCTGCTCCCCGACCGCACCGGCGGCGTGATCGTGATGACGTCGGGGACCACCGGCACGCCGAAGGGCGCCCGGCACGACATGTCCCTCGGGGCGCTGCTGCCGGCCGCGCTGACCCACGCCATGCGCGTCCCCGTCCGGGCGGGGGCGCCGATCGTCATCGCGCCGCCGCTGTTCCACATCCTCGGCTTCGCCTACACGGCGGTCGGCCTCGGCATGGGCATGCCGCTCGTCCTGTCGCGCCGGTTCGACGCGCGCGCGACGCTGCGGGCCATCGCCGACCACGAGGCGGAGGCGCTGGTCGCGGTGCCGCTGATGCTCCAGCGCATCCTGGACGTGCCCGACCGGCCGGAGACGCCCACCCTCCGCGCGGTCGTGTCGGGCGGCTCGATGCTCCACCCGCACCTGTCGGAGGCGTTCATGGACGCGTTCGGCGACGTCCTCGTCAACGTCTACGGCGCGACGGAGACGGGCTGGGCCACCATCGCCACACCGGCCGACCTGCGCGCCGCGCCGGGCACCGCCGGGCGGCCGTCGCTCCGGCTGACCGTCCGGATCCTCGACCAGGACGGCCGGGAGGTCCCGCGCGGCGAGACCGGAGAGGTCTACACCGGCGGCGGCCTGCGGTTCGCCGGCTACACCGGCGGCGGGGGCAAGCCGACGCTGGACGGCCTGACGAGCACCGGCGACCTCGGCCACCTCGACGCGGCCGGGCGGCTGTTCATCGACGGCCGCGCCGACGACATGATCGTGTCCGGTGGGGAGAACGTGTTCCCCGGCGAGGTCGAGGACCTGCTCGGCGGCCGTCCGGACGTCGCGGACGTCGCCGTCACCGGCGTGGACGACGAGGCGTTCGGCCAGCGCCTCGCCGCGTACGTGGTGCGGGCCCCCGGCTCGGAGGTCACCGAGGACGAGCTCAAGGAGCACGTGCGCACGCACCTGGCCAGGTACAAGGTGCCGCGCGACATCCGGTTCGTCCGGGAGCTGCCCCGGACCAGCACGGGGAAGGTCAGGCCGGCGGCGCTGCACGGTTGAGGGCGGCGCCCGGGCCCAAGGCCGCACGGTCCCGGACGCGCCCGGTCACCGGGTCATGCGGCGCCGCGGTTCTTGGCCGCCATGCAGATGCGGGCGAGGTCGTTGAGGGCGTCGGCGCGGCGCTCGTCCAGCGACCGGCGGTCGCCCGGACCCGCCTCGGCGAGGGTGTCGATGACCAGCGAGAACACCGGCCATTCGGCGGGGCCGATGGCGCCCTGGAAGTCGACGCCGTCCGCCAGGTCGTCGAGGTCGAGGTTGCGGGCGAAGGTGGCGAGGGCCGCCTCGGCCGCGACGACGCCGATGCGCATCGCCAGCGCGGCGGGCTCGCGGTCGAGGGACCGCACGGTGGTGGAACCCATGCCCGACAACCTAGAACATATGAGCGAGCGGCGTCGAACATTCGCTCGAATCGTTACCCGGCGATCGCCTGCTGGAAGAGATACGCGTGCGTGAAGTGGAGGACGCCGTCCACCATGCTCGGACGCATGCCGGTCGCGGGGCCGCCCGCCAGCTCCTCCTCCAGCTCCCGCCTGATCTGGGCGGCGGCCTCGGCGGGGGTCTGGCTGAACTCCAGCCACGGGTCGAGGGGCCGCACGTAGTCGAACCGGTCGGTGCGCTTCACCTCGGCGCCCGCCGCCGCGACCAGCTCGGCGATCCGCGCCTCGGTGAGCGCGGTGCCGTGCGAGGGGTCGCGGAGCCGCTCGATGCGGTCGGGGTCGCCCGCGACGCCCTCCGGCCGGACCAGATCGGCGATGATCAGCGCGGCGCCGGGCCGGCTGACCCGGGCCATCTCCGCCACGACGGCCCCGGGGTCGGCGACCTGGTGCAGCGAGAAACGGGTCATGACCAGCGTGAACGACCGGTCGAGGTACGGCAGCGCGGTCGCGTCGCCGTGCGTGAACGTCAGGTTCGTGAGGCCGGCGTGGTCGGCGCCGCGCTTGCCCTCCGCGAGCATCGCGGGCGTGAGGTCGAGGGCCGTGACGTGCCGGACCCGGTGGGCGATCGCGCGGGACACGATGCCGGTGCCGGCCGCGACCTCCAGCACGACGTCCTCGAGGTCGAGTTCCGGCTCCATGAAGCGGACGAGCCGGTCCAGGTGACGGGTGAAGGCGACGTTCAGCCTCGGGTCGGCGAACCCGGCCGCCTGCTTGGAGAACTCCCGTACGACTTTCTCGTCGTGGGTAACCGTCACGTCGCCTCCCTCGGATGGTTGCCCGGATCATCCCCGAAAGCACGCACGGTGACCAGAGGGGAGTGAGACTCATCACGCCGCGCGGGCGGAGAATCACACCGCGCGCGGGCCGCGGGTCACGCGGCGGGGACGCCGTCGAGCAGCGCGGCGAGCCCGGCGGCGTCCAGCAGGTCGGCCGGGCGGACGGTGACGTTGGCGGCGACGTAGTGGAACGCCGCGCTGACCGCGGAGACGTCCACCCCGGTCAGCGTCGCCCACGCCAGCCGGTACGCGGCGAGCTGCACCGCCGCGAACCGCGCCTCCTCCCCGGACGGCGGCGAGCCGGTCTTCCAGTCGACGACCTCGTAGCCGCCGCCCGGCGACCGGAACACCGCGTCCATCCGGCCCCGGACGAGCCGGTCGCCGATGATCGTCTCGAACGGCACCTCGATGTCGAGCGGTTCGCGGGACGCCCACTCCGACTGCTCGAACCGCTCCCGCAGCCGCGCGAGCTGCGAGTCGTCGGCGGCGCCCTCGTCGGCGGCGCCGGGCAGCTCGTCGGGGTCGAGGAGGCGCTGCTGCCCCCAGCGGCCCTCCAGCCAGGCGTGGAACGCGGTGCCGCGCCGCGCGTAGGGGGCGGGCGGGCGCGGCATGGGGCGGCGGATCTGCCGGGCGAGCGCCACCGGGTCGCGCGCCAGCGACACCAGCGACGACACCGACAGGTGCGCGGGCAGCTCGACGAGCAGGCCGTCGCCGGAGCGGCCCCGGTCGCGTTCGGCGAGCAGCAGCTCGACGTCGCGCGCCCACGCGGTCATCCGGGCGCGGTCGGCGTCCGACAGCCCGGCGTCGCCCGCCCAGTGCCGCGTCCGCCCCGCCATCTCGGCCTCGACCATGCGGGCGCCCTCGACGACCGCCTCGTACCGCTCGCGGGCGGTGAGGTCGGACTGGCCGCGCTCACCGGGCGCGACGGGCCACTGCGCCTCCTCCGGGTCGGCGAGCAGCGGGTTGGCGGCGCCCTCCTCCGGCGGGTCGGTCCACACGGCGACGGACCCGGCGCCGGCGACGCAGACGGCGCGCACCTCCTCCAGGAACGGCGACGGGCCGAGCGGGCGCCCCGACGCCCCCCACCAGTAGCCGGTGGTGATGAGCAGGCTGGACGCGCGGGTGACCGCGACGTAGGCGAGCCGCCGCTCCTCGCGCAGGTCGCGTTCGGCGCACGCCTGGTCGAACGCGGCGAGGTCGTCCTTCTCCAGGCCGGTCAGCGCGGGCAGGTCGGCGCGGTCGCCGCGCAGCATGAACGGCAGGACGCGCGGGTTCGCCGTCCAGCGGGTGGCGTTCTGCGGCGGCGACGGGAAGATCGACCCCTTGGCGGGGCCACCGTTCTTCTGCGCCGTGTACGACAGGCCCGGCACCACGACGACGGGCCACTCCAGGCCCTTGGACGCGTGGACGGTGAGCAGCTTGACGCTGTCGGTCTCCCCCACGCGCCCGGCCTCCAGCCCGAACTCCTCGGTCTCGGCGGCCTTGAGGTAGGCGAGGAACGCGCCGAGCGTCGGGTCCTCGGCGTCGCCGGCGAAGGTGGCGGCGGCGTCGATGAAGGCGTCGAGGTCGGCGCGGGCGGTGACGGGGTCGAGCCCGGACCGCGCGGCGACCTCGATGTCGAGGCCGAGGGCCCGCTCGACCTCGGTGACGAGGTCGGGCAGCGGCAGCCCGACCTGGCTCCGCAGGCCGCGCAGCTCGTCGCGCAGGCGCCGCAGCCGGCCGTACCCCTCCGGCGAGTACGCCTCCGCCGGGCCGAGGTCGTCGAGCGCGTCGACGAGGCTGCCGGTCTCCTGGTTCAGCTCCCCGACGAGCTGGCGGAGCGGGTCGTCGGCGGCGTCCTGCCCGGCGTCGGCACCGTCCTGCCCGGCCGCCTCCGGCGCGTCTGCGGCCGGGGGCGGTTCGGGGCGCTCGGGCGGGGTGACGTCGCGGGCCGCCTCCTGGGCGAGGGCGCGGGCGCGGCGGCCCAGCGCGACGAGGTCGCGGGGGCCGAGCCGCCAGCGCGGCCCGGTGAGCAGCCGGGCGAGGGACGCGCCGGCGGTCGGGTCGTGCATGACCCGCAGCGTCGCGACGACGTCCTGCACCTCGGGGACGGTGAGCAGCCCGCCGAGCCCGACGACCTCGACGGGGATGCCGCGCGCCTCCAGCGCCCGCCGGATCAGCGGGAACTGCGACCGCTTGCGCGCCAGCACGGCGACGTCGGAGTAGCGCAGCGGCTCGGCCTGCGGGCCGCCGTCGGGCGCGGTCTCGGGGTCGGCGGCCATCAGGCCCGCGATGCGCGCGGCGATGCGGTCGGCCTCGTCCTCGACCGTGGGGAACAGCGCGCACTCGACGCGGCCGCGCCCCTCGCGGCCCGCGCCCGGGACGAGGCGCGGCACGGCCTTCGTCTCGGCGCGCAGCTCCTCCTGCACCTTGGCCGCCGCCTCCAGGATCTGCTCGCCGTTGCGGAACGACCGGCTGAGCTGGACGACCGGCGCCGGCACCGGCCGCCGCCCGTCCGCGCCGGGCTGGGCGGGGAAGTCGTAGGCGAACCGCAGCAGGTTCCCGGCGCTCGCGCCCCGCCACCCGTAGATCGACTGGCACGGGTCGCCGACCGCCGTCACCGGGTGGCCGCCCGCGAACAGCGACCGCAGCAGGACGAGCTGCGCCTGGCTGGTGTCCTGGTACTCGTCCAGCAGGACGACGGAGAACCGGGACCGCTCGGTCATCCCGACCTCGGGATGCTTGTGGGCGATCCGGGCGGCGAGCGCCATCTGGTCGCCGTGGTCGATGACCTCCCGGTCGGCCTTGGCCCGCGCGTAGGCGTCGATGAGCGGCATGAGCTGCTCGCGGACGGCGTGCTTGGCGAGGATGTCGCGCTGCGCCTTCAGCGGCTTCTTCACCACGGCGAGCCGCTCGTCGAGCCAGGCGCCGACCTTGCGGACGTCCTCGGCGGTGCGCAGGTGCTCCGCCAGGTCGCCGGCCAGCTCCATGACGGCCTTGGTGACGGTGTCGGGCTGCCAGTCGATGCGGTCCATGGGGCCGTTGTAGGCGTCGACCACCCGCGAGCAGATCTGCCAGGCGACGGCCGGCGAGATCAGCCGCATGGTGGGTTCGAGGGCCTCGCGCAGGGCGTGGTCGCCGAACAGCCGCGCGGCGTACGAGTGGTACGTCGAGACCATCGGCTCGCCGTCGAACAGGGCCTCGCCGCCGAGCCGTTCGAGCTCGTCGGCGGGCAGCACCTCGCGGAGCTTGTCGAGCCGCTTGCGCACGCGCACGCCGAGCTCGGCGGCGGCCTTGCGGGTGAAGGTCAGCCCGAGGACGCGCTCCGGCCGGACGAAGCCGTTCGCGACCAGCCACACCACCCGCGCGGCCATCGTCTCGCTCTTCCCGGACCCGGCGCCCGCGATCACCGCCATCGGCGCCAGCGGCGCCTCGATCACCCGGGCCTGCTCCTCCGTCGGCTCCGGGATCTCCAGCAGCCGGGCCAGTTCTCCCGGCGTGATCACCTCGCTCCCCCCGAGCTCACTGTGGACCGTTCAGTCCGCGACCTGCCCGCCCTCGTCATGGACGGGGCAGCAGGAGCGTACGGGACAGGTGCGACACTTGTCGTTCGCCCGCGCCTGGAACACCTCGCTCGCCATCCCGGTCGCGACGACCTCGATGAGCTTCTTCGGCCACTCGGGGTCGGCGTCCTCGGCGGGCGGCGGCTGCTCCTGCTCGCGCGCCTTCGCGGTGAACGCGGCCTTGCCGACCTGGACGAGCTTGGCGCCGCCCGGCTCGATCAGCCCGTGCCGCTCGAACGCGCCGAGCATCACCGCGTACTGGTAGACGCCGAGCTGCGGGTGCCGCGCCAGGTCGTCCTTGGGGACGGCGGTGGAGGAGGTCTTGATGTCGATGATGACGGCGCGGCCCTGCTCGTCGCGTTCGGCGCGGTCGATGCGGCCCTTGATGACGACGCGGCCGAGGTCGACCTTGAACGACTCCTCCAGCGCGACGACCTCGTTGGGGTTGTCGCGGTGCCAGGCGAGGAACTTGTCGACCATGGTCGCGGCCTGCTCGCGCTGCTTCTCCGAGTACCAGGAGCTGCGGAACTCCAGGTCGTTCCAGATCTCGTCGAGCCGCTCGGCGACGTGGACCTCGTCGACGCCGTCGTCGGCGCCCGCCATCTCCGCGACGGCGTGGACGACCTTGCCCATCGTGCTGTACTCGTTGGGGCCGCCCTCCTGCGCGCCGACGGCGGAGGCGAGCAGCCAGCGCAGCCCGCAGGTGGTGAACGCCTCCACCTGGGACGGGGAGATGGTGATCTGCTCGTCCTCGCTGAACGCCGGCCCGGGGTCGGACAGCGCGGTGATGGCGTACCAGTTCTCCGGTTTGGCGCCGCGCACGCCCGCGCGCGCGAGGCGGGCCAGGTGCCCGGCTGCGGCGCGCCGCAGCGGTTCGGGACGGGACGGGTCGGCGACCACCGAGCGCAGGTCGGCGACCAGCGCGGACAGCGACAGCCACCGGGTCTTCTCGTCCAGTTGCGACTGCTCGATGGCGCCCGGGAGCAGCTCGTTGAGGAACCGCGACGGACGTTCTTCGGTGTCGTCGCCGCCGACGGCCGTCACCACCAGGCGCTTGCGCGCGCGCGTGACCGCGACGTAAAAGAGCCGACGTTCCTCGTCGAGCATCTTGGCCGCCATGGAGGCGCCTGCCGCGGCATCGCCTTCCAGCTCCGCCCCGGCGGCGTGCTCGATGAGCTCCTCGACGCCCAGCAGCGACCCGCGCAGGCGGACATCGGGCCAGACGCCCTCCTGGACGCCGGCCACGACCACCACGTCCCACTCCAGCCCCTTGGAGCGGTGCGCGGTGAGGATGCGGACGGCCTCGCCCTGGGGCGCCTGCTCGGCCAGGGTGTCGCCGGCGATCTCCTGGGACGCGATGTTGTCGACGAACAGCTCGGGCCCCGCCTGGGGAAGCCGGTCGACGAACCGCGCCGCGTGGTCGAACAGGGCCACGACCGCGTCCAGGTCGCGGTCGGCGGCGGCGCCGCGCGTGCCGCCCTTGACGCTCTGCTCCAGCAGGACGTCGGCCTGCCCGCTCTCCTGCCAGACGGCCCACAGCACGTCCTCGGCGGTGCCGCCGTCGTGGACGGAGCGCCGCGCCACCTCGATCAGGTGCGCGATCCGCTCGGCGGGCGCCCGCACCCTCTCGTGGACGAGGATCAGCTCGCGGGGGTCGTTGACGGCCGCGACGAGGAGCTCCCCCAGCGGGCGGTCACCGCCCGACAGCTCCTCCAGGTCGCGCAGCGCGCGCTTGAGCCGCCGCATGGCGAGCGCGTCGGCGCCCCCCAGCGGCCCCGTCAGCAGGTCTTCGGCGACCTCCTCGTCCAGGAAGCCCTTCTTCAGCGCCGCCCGCAGCAGCACCAGGAACGGACGGACGGCGGGCTCGGCGATCAGCGGCACCTCGTCGCCCGCGACGACCACCGGCACCCCGGCCTGGGCGAGCGCCCGCCGGAGCACCGGAACCTGCCGCACCGCGCTGCGCACCAGCACGGCCATCCGCGACCACGGCACGCCGTCGAGCAGGTGGGCGCGGCGCAGCTCGTCGGCCACCAGCGCCGACTCCTGGCTCTCGGAGTCGGCGATGACGGCGCGCACCTCGCCGTCGTCCAGCTCCTCCACCGGCCGCAGCGCGCGGTGCTCGGCGGCGCCGGCCGACCCGGCGGGCAGGCGGCGCGCGATGCGGCGCGACGCGGCGAGGATCTCCGGGCCCATGCGGCGGCACGTCCGCAGCGCCACCACGGGCGCGGGCTCGCCGTCCAGGGTCGGGAAGCGGGTGGGGAACTCCTGGATGCCCCGCACGTCGGCGCCCCGGAACCCGTAGATCGACTGGTCGGGGTCGCCCACCACGACGAGGTCGCGCCCCTCCCCGGCGAGGTAGTGCAGGAGCGCCTCCTGCGCGGGGTCGGTGTCCTGGTACTCGTCCACGAACACCACGTCGTAGGCGTCCCGCTCCCGGATCCGCACCTCCTCGTCGGCGAGCATGCCCGCGGCCATGTGGATGAGCTCGCCGTAGTCGTAGGTGGGGACGGGGTCGAGGAGGAACCGGTCGACGTACCGCTCCATGAACCCGCCGATGGCGGGCCAGTCGTCGCGCCCGCGCATGCGCCCCAGGGCGACCAGGTCTTCGGCGGCGTACTGGCGCTCAACGGCCCGCAAGGTGAAGTCACGCAGCTCTTCGGCGAACCCACGCGTCGCCAAGGCGGCCCTCAGGCGCTCCGGCCAGTCGCGCGCGCCGTCCGCCAGCTCGCCCTCCAGCAACCGGCGCACCTCCAAGAGCTGCTCCGGCCCGGACAGCAGCCGCGGGGCGGGCTCCTCGTTCAGCACGGCGTCGCGCCTGAGCAGCGCGTAGGCGTAGCTGTGGAAGGTGAGCGCGAGCGGGGTGCGGGTCGTCCGGTGCAGGCGCCCGGTGATGCGCTCCCGCAGCTCCCCCGCCGCCTTGCGGCTGAACGTCAGGACGAGCACGCGCTCCGGATCGACGCCCCGGTTCTCGATGCGGTCGACGACCGCCTCGACGATCGTCGTCGTCTTGCCGGTGCCCGGCCCCGCCAGCACCAGCAGCGGCCCGCCGGCGTGCTCGACGACCCGCCGCTGCTGCTCGTCGAGCACAGGCGGGACGGTCCGCGCGGGACCGGCGCGGCGCACGAGACGGTAGGAACCAGAGGGCACAACAGTTCATTGGAACAGATCACCGGGACGGTTCTGACCACAACGCACGCATGTCGCCAGGGAGAAAAACCACACCCGGCCGGCTCAGGACGGACCCGACCACCGCGCCCGCCTCATGTCGACCCGCACGCCGTCCGGGCGGAGCGGCGTCCCCTCCGCGCGGTAGTGCTCGTGGGCGCGGCGCTCGTGGCTCCGCGGCGGGCTGCCGTCGGCGCGGATCACCCGCCACCACGGGACGCCGCCCCCGTACAGCGACATGACCCGGCCGACCTGCCGCGGCCCGCCGCGCCCGACCAGCTCGGCGATGTCGCCGTAGGACAGGACGCGGCCCGGCGGGATGCTCTCGACCGCGTCCAGCACCGCCTCGGCGTACTCGTCAGGTTCGAACGGCATCCGGCGATTCTCCCGGATCGCGCGGCGCCCCGCGCGCGAACACCGCCGCGCCCGCCAAGCCGAACAGGGCCACTGCGCAAACCAGCACGTAGGCGAGGATGAGCCCGCCCGAGCGGTGCACCGCCCGGACCGGCCGGACGGGCCCGTCCGCGAACCGCCGGTCCGCCGGCAGCCCGGCGCCGCTCATCCGGGCGCCCGCGAGCCCGTCGGAGGCGGCGAGCGCGGCGGCGGCGTCCACCGTCCCGAAGCCGACGCCCCGGTCGTAGCCGCGCGCGGGCCGGTTCCGGGTGCTCGCCGCGATCGCCTGCGTGACCAGCGCCGGCGCGAGGCCGGGATGCCGCGACCTGATGAGCGCGGCGATGCCGGACACGAACGCGGTCGCGGGGCTCGTGCCGTCCCCGATCCAGTACCGCCCGTCCGGGCCCGCGCCGATGACCTGCACGCCGGGCGCGGACACGACCACGCCGGAGTTGCGGTTGGAGAACCCGGCGTGTCGGCCCCGCGCGTCCACGGCCGCGACGGAGATCACACCGGGGAACGACGCCGGATAGAAGTACTTGGAGGAGGCGCGCCCCTTCCCCTTCACGCCGCCGGGGCTGCCCTCGGCGTTGTTGTTCCCGGCGGCGGCGACCACCACGACGTTGCGGCGTATCGCGTAGGCGACGGCGTCGCGCTCGCGCGCCGTCGGGTACGAGCGGCCCAGCGACAGGTTGATCACGTCGGCGCCGTGGTCGACCGCGTACCGGATGCCGTCCGCGATCGTCCCGGCGAAGCGCTCGGCGCCGGTGAACTCGGCGAACCCCGGCTCGTCCCGCTCCAGGATGACCCGCACCGACAGCAGCCGCGCCTCGGGCGCGACGCCGATCATCCCCAGCGCGCCGCCGGGGCCGTGCCCGTGCCCGGCGATGATGGACGCCATGTTGGTGCCGTGCAGCCGCTTCGGCCGCGCCCCCGCCGGCCCGGCGCCGCGGGTGAGGTCGGGGCCCACGGTGACCGACCCCGCCAGGTCGGCCTGGTCGGCGTCCACCCCCGAGTCGAGGACGGCGACGGTCACGCCGCGCCCCTTCGCCATCGTCCACGCCCGCGGCACGTTCAGCGACTCCAGGACGGGCGTCGCGGCGTCCCGTACCTGATCGGCGCGGGCGGGAGGGGCGGGGAGGGTGAGGACGGCGAGGAGCGCGGTGGCGGCCGGCGCGGCGGCGAGGCGCCTCAGCATCGCCACTCCCGGTCGCCGCAGCGGACCTCCGCCGGCGTGGCCAGCGGCGCGAGCACGGCGCGCGCCAGTTGCGGCGCCAGCTCGGCGAAATCGGCGAGCGGGCGGCGCAGCGCGGGCCGGCCGTCGGCGTACCCGGCGGTCGCGGCGACCACGTACGGGCCGCGCTGCGCGGCGGCGGACGCCTGCCGGGCCGCGTCGCCGAACCGGGCGGCGACCGACCCCTCGAACGGCAGCGCCCGCAGGCCGGGGCGGGGCGCGCGGTCCGGGAACCACTCGACCGCCTCGCGCGCGGACCGCTCGTCCGGGAACACCGCCACCCCGACCGTCACCGCGAGCCCCTGCGTCTCGTCGAGGTAGGTGGCGCGGAGCACGGCGCGGCAGCCGCGGACTACGAGGGAGCGGGCGAGCGCGTCGTCGGCGGCCGGCGCGCAGCGGGTGTCGGCGCCGATCCCGACCCGGCGGGCCGTCGCCGGGGACGACTGGCCGAGCGTGTACGGGATCCCGGCGGGGAAGATCCGCCCGGCGGGCCACGCGCGGTACCGGCCGGCCACCTCGGCGGCCGCGGCGGCGGCGCGCTCGGCGGGCGTCGGGCCGCGGGTCAGCTCCGCCGACAGCCGCACCGCGGCGACGACGAGGACGGTCGCGCACGCGGACGCGGCGACCAGCGCCGCCGTCCGGCGCGACACCCGCCACCGTCCCGGTTCCGGCTCGGTGCCCGGGGCGGAGATCTCAGCGCGCGACACGCAGCGGAGCGTAGCCCAACGGGGATCAGTACGGGGGCGCCGGCGACGCGCCGCGCGGCGGGGTCCGCCCCGGCGCGCCGTACGGCGGGCCGGGAGGCGAGCCGGGCGGTGGCCCGGGAGGCGAGCCGGGAGGCGGCCCGTACGGCCGGCCCGGATGCCGCCCGGGCGGCGGCCCGGGAGGCGCGGACGGGCCGGGAGGCGGGCCGAGCGCGGGCTTGGGGTGGCGGCGCCGGAACGCCATCGCGAGCCCGCCCCCGCCGATGGCCCCGCCGACGCCGAGCACCAGGATCACGCCGATCACCCAGCGGACCCACGCGGGATGGTCGATGATCGGCACCGGTCCGGGGTCGCCCGCGCCGAACCGCTCGCCGGCGGACTTGCCCTTCGCGGGCCCCGGCCGCGCCGTCGCGAGCGAGTCGGCCGCCGACAGCGCGCGGGCCGCGTGCACCTCGCCGAACCCGATCTCCGGGTCGTAGCCGCCCTTCGGCCCGCCGCGGGCGCTCTGCACCAGCGCCTGCGACACCAGCGCGGGCGCCATGTCGGGGTGCTTGGCGCGGATCAGCGCGGCGATCCCCGACACGACCGCGCTGGCGTCACTGGTGCCGGAGCTGACGAAGTACCGGCCGCCGGGGCCCGCGACGGGCAGCCCGGCGCCCGGCGCGGACAGCACCACCGAGTAGTTCCGGTTGGAGAACGGCGCGCGGGTGTGGCCGGGCGTCGTCGCCGCGACCGCGATCACGCCGGGATAGGACGCCGGGTAGGAGTACGGCGCGAACCCGTCGTCGTCCAGCAGCCGCTGCTCGTCGCCGTCGTTGCCGACCGCCGACACCACTACGACGCCCTTGCCGATGGCGTAGCCGACCGCCTCGCGCTCCTCGGGCGTCTCGTCCTCGCGGCCGAGCGAGAGGTTGATGACGTCGGCGCCGTGGTCGGCGGCGTAGCGGATGCCGCGCGCCACCGACGTCTCCGCCTCCTCCGACGTCCGGTACCGGGCGTAGCTCGCGTCCTCCGGCTCGCCGATCGCGCGGACGGCGAGGACGCGGGACTGCGGGGCGATCCCGATGATCCCGGCGCGGCCGCCCGGGCCGTGCCCCTGCCCGGCGATCAGCGACGCCATCCCGGTGCCGTGCAGCCGCGCGGGCGTGCTGCCGCGGTCCACCTTGGCGAGCATGTTGGGGCCGGTGGTGACCTTGCCGCGCAGGTCCGCCTGGTTCGGGTCGACGCCGGAGTCGACGACGGCGACCGTCACCCCCGCGCCCTTGGTGACCTTCCAGGCGGCGTCCATGCCGAGCAGCTTCAGGATGGGCCGCTGCCGGTCGCGGACCTCGTCGGCGTGCGCCGGGACGGGCAGCAGCCAGCTCCCCGCAATCGCCCCCGCCGCCAGGACTGCGGCCGTCCGCGCGCGTGTCAGCATTCCCACTCCGGGTCGTCGCAGTCGGGCAGCGCCTTGGCGGCCAGCGCACGCGCGACCGCGTGGCCGAGCTGCGGGGCCACGGCGAACAGCTCGCCGGGCCGCGCCTTCTTGATCGCGGACGCGGGCCGGCCGTCGGACTGCCCGGACGCGGTCAGCACGACGTACGGGCCGCCGCGGTCGATCGTCCGGTCCTGCCGGGCCTCGTCGGTGAAGCGGGCGGACGCCGTCCCCGGGAACGCGGCGGCGTGCAGCGCGGGCGCCACCGAGCGGGAGCCGTCGCCCGGGCCCTGCGAGCCGGGCAGCTCCTTGAACGCCCGGTCGGCCTTCCACGGGTCGGGGAACGCGACCACCCCGACGGTGACGACGACGCCCTGCAGCTGGTCGGTGTAGGTGGCGCGCAGGACGGCCCGGCAGCCGTACTTGACGAGCGTGGCGGCGATCTCCTCGTCCACCGCCTGGGCGCAGCCGGTGTCGGGGACGATGCCGGTCCGGGACGCGTACTCGCTGTGGTCGCCGACGGGGCGGTAGGGGATCCGGTCGGGGAAGATCCGGCTCGCGGGCCACGCCTCCCAGCGCCGCGCGACCTCCTTGTTCGCGGCCGTCTGCAGCTCCGCGGTGGTGGGCTCGCGGTTGACGGTCGTCCAGGCGCCGACCATGGCGAACGCGGTGGTGAAGAAGTAGCAGCAGCCGACGACGAGGGCCACGACCATCCACTGGCGCCCGGTCAGGCCGAGGACCGTGGGCCGGCCGGGCCGCGGCGGAGGCTGCGGCGGACCCGCGTACGGAGGCCCTGGCGGACCGGCGTACGGGGGACGCGGTGGGGGCGGCTGCTGCTGGAAGGGAGGCGGGAATGCCACAACAGTCAAGATTAACTGTGTTTTACGACAATCCACCTGTCATTGCGCACGAGGCAGTGGAAAGCCCCTCCGCGGAGGGGCTTCCACTCGCGGGAGCGCCAGGCCCCGCCACCGGGCGCTAGGACCCGGAGCCGAACGTCCTGCGCGCCTCCTCGGCGGCGTCCTTGGCCTTCTCGCCGACCTGCTTGGTGCCGCCGGCCGCCTGGTCCTTGCGCCCCTCGGCCTCCATGGACCGGTCGCCGGACTGCCGCCCGACCTGCTCCTTGCCGTGTCCCATGGCCTGCTGCGTCTTGTTCTTGAGCTTGTCGAGGAAGCTCATGGTTCCTCCTCCCGTTATGTTGGGCGACCCATGCCCGCTCCAGGGCGGCCCATGCGCGTCCCTTGACGGTGTATGCGCGCGTGCGCGTTCGGGGGACGGCGCCTGCGGGGAATGCAAGGCGACGTGGCAAGGTTGTGCGGTGGGAGGACGGGGACGTCCCCGCCTCTCTAACAGCCGAGCGTCAGCACAGGAGCACCCACCGTGTCGTTGCCACCTCTGGTCGAGCCCGCAGCGGAGCTCACCCGCGACGAGGTCAACCGCTACTCGCGGCACCTGATCATCCCCGACGTGGGCATGTCCGGGCAGAAGCGCCTCAAGAACGCGAAGGTCCTGGTCGTGGGCGCCGGCGGGCTCGGCTCCCCCGCACTGCTCTACCTCGCCGCCGCGGGGGTGGGCACCCTCGGCGTCATCGACTTCGACGTCGTGGACGAGTCCAACCTGCAGCGGCAGATCATCCACCGGCAGTCGTCCCTCGGCAGGCCGAAGGTCGAGTCGGCGGCCGAGACCGTCCGTGAGATCAACCCGCTGATCGACGTGGTGGTGCACAACACCGCGCTCGACCGCGACAACATCATGGACATCTTCTCCCAGTACGACCTGATCCTCGACGGCACCGACAACTTCGCCACCCGCTACATGGTGAACGACGCGGCCGTCCTGCTCGGCAAGCCGTACGTGTGGGGGTCGATCTACCGGTTCGACGGCCAGGCGTCGGTGTTCTGGTCCGAGTACGGCCCCTGCTACCGCTGCCTCTACCCCGAGCCGCCGCCGCCCGGCATGGTGCCGTCCTGCGCGGAGGGCGGGGTGCTCGGCGTGCTGTGCTCGTCCATCGGCTCGATCCAGGTGAACGAGGCCATCAAGCTGCTCACCGGCATCGGCGAGCCGCTCGTCGGCCGCCTGATGATCTACGACGCGCTGGAGATGACGTACCGCTCGGTCAAGGTCCGCAAGGACCCCGAGTGCCCGCTCTGCGGCAAGAACCCGACGCAGACCGAGCTGCTGGAGGACTACGAGGCCTTCTGCGGCGCCGTCTCCGAGGAGGCCGCCGAGGCCGTCAAGGACTCCACGATCTCCGTGCACGACCTCAAGGCCATGCAGGACCGCGCCGAGGACATCTTCCTCGTGGACGTCCGCGAGCCCAACGAGTACGAGATCGTCTCGATCCCGGGCGCGACGCTGATCCCGAAGGGCGAGTTCCTGAACGGCTCCGCCCTGGAGCGCCTGCCGCAGGACAAGAAGATCGTCCTGCACTGCAAGTCGGGCGTCCGCTCCGCCGAGGCCCTCGCGGTCGTGAAGAGCGCCGGCTTCGCCGACGCCGTCCACGTCGGCGGCGGCGTCCTGGCCTGGGTCAACCAGATCGACCCGAGCCAGCCGTCCTACTGACGCGCGCCGAAGACCCCCGCACCCGTCAGGGTCCGGGGGTCTTCGCGTGCTCGGCGCCTTCCGGGCGCGCGGGCTAGGCGTCGCGGAGCAGTTTCGCGATCTCGCCGTGGCCCTTGCGCTCGGCGTGCCGCAGCGGGGTCACGCCCTGGCGGTCGGCCAGCTCCGGGTCGGCCCCGGCCTCCAGCAGAAGGCCGACGACCTCCTGGTGGGACGGTCCGCCGTCCCCGAGGATGACCGCCTCCAGAAGCGCGGTCCAGCCGAGGTCGTTCACATGGTCGACGTCGATGGACGTGGTGCGCAGCACCTCCCGCACGTAGGCGGCGTGCCCGCGTTCGGCGGCCGGGATCAGGGACGTCCCGCCGAAGCGGTTCACCACCGTGTAGTCGGGCCGCGCCGGGACCAGCACCCGCGCCATCTGCACGCTGCCGGTGACGCCGGTCACCAGCCAGGGGCTGTCCTTGGTGTCGTCCTGCGCGTCGGGGTCCGCGCCCGCCTCGACCAGCGCCTTGGCGGCCTCGACATGGTCGCCGAGCGCGGCGGCGAGCAGCGGTGTGCGGCCCCGCCCGTCCCGTACGGCGGGGTCGGCCCCGGCGGCGAGGGCGGCCCGGACCGCCGCCGCGTCGCCCCGCTCGGCGGCCCGCAGCAGGTCC